>CAZUUP010000015.1:0-25615 GCA_964623105.1 uncultured Akkermansia sp. | reverse complement strand
TGAGCGCTCTCGTCGTGCTCCCACGCTTCCCGCAGTTCGACGGCGACAAGTCGCCTCGGCAAAGCGGTGACAAGTCACCGCACTCCAAAGGCATCACGGCAACCGCTCCGCCGCCCTCCCCATCCGTGTCCATCCGTGTCCATCCGTGGTTAAATCTTCTTCCCTAACCCGATGCCCACGCCCCCTCCCACGCCGACACCTCCGTCCGCACCCGCGCCCGCACCCGATTCCCGCAGCGCCGCGCAGGACGTAAATTGGGAAGACTTCCGCGATCACCTTGCCACCGCCGATAAAGACGGCCATCGCCGCTGGCTCTACCCCAAGCGCGTCACCGGCCGCTGGTACCGCTGGCGCACCTGGATGAGCTGGCTCCTGCTGGCGGTCATGTTCATCGGCCCGTTCATCCGCATCCACGGCAACCCGCTCCTGATGATCAATATCGTGGACCGCCGCTTCTCGATCCTCGGCCAGATTTTCTGGCCGCAGGACATCGTGATGTTCGCCGTCGCCATGCTGATCTTCCTCACCGGCATCGTCATCTTCACCACCGCCTTCGGACGCCTCTGGTGCGGATGGACCTGCCCGCAGACCGTCCTCATGGAAATGGTCTTCCGCAAAATCGAGTACGCCATCGAAGGCGACGCCGCCGAACAACGCGCCCTCGACGCCGCGCCCTGGACCCCGCGCAAAGCCGCCAAAAAATTCGGCAAACACGCCGTCTTCTTCGCCCTCTCCTTCCTCATCGGCAACACCCTCCTGAGCTACATCATCGGCAGCGACCAACTCCTCCGCATCATCCGCGACGATCCGCGCCAGCACCTCGCCGGCCTCACGTTCATGATCCTGTTCACGCTCGTGTTCTACGCGATCTTCGCGCGCTTCCGCGAACAGGCCTGCACCTTCATCTGCCCCTACGGCCGCTTCCAATCCGCGATGCTCGACGAAAACACCCTGGTCGTCGCCTATGACAACAAACGCGGCGAAACCCGCGCCCCGCTGCATCGCGGCCAGTCCTTCGACCAGCGCGCCGCCGCCGGCGAGGGCGACTGCATCAACTGCCGCCAGTGCGTCGCCGTCTGCCCCACCGGCATCGACATCCGCAACGGCGTCCAGATGGAATGCGTCAACTGCACCGCCTGCATCGACGCCTGCGACGCCGTGATGGACAAGATTCACCGCCCGCGCGGCCTCATCCGCTTCGCCTCGCTCGACAACATCGCCCGCGGCACCAAACAGCGTTTCACCGCGCGCATGGGCATCTACAGCGCCGTGCTGCTCGGCCTCATCACGCTCTTCCTCGTCCTCGTCTTCACCCGCTCCGCCGTCGAGACCACGCTCCTGCGCGCCCCCGGCTCCCTCTTTCAAACCAGCGCCGACGGCCGCATCAGCAACCTCTACACGATGAAAATCGTGAACAAGACCTCGCACGACATCCCCGTGGAACTGAAACTCCTTAACCACCCCGGCACGCTCAAACTCATGGGCGGCGACCTCGTGGTGGAAAAAGAAAAACTCGCGCAAACCTCCGTCCTCATCGACCTCGACCCCGCCACCCTCCACGCCAGCGGCACCAAACTGAAAATCGGCGTCTATTCCCACGGCCGCCTCCTCGAAACCATCAGCACCGTCTTCGCCGGACCCCGTCACGACTCAGGTTCCGAAGCCAAATGAAAGCGCGTGAAATAATGTTCCGATCTTTGCAAGGGAACGTGAAGGGAAGTTCAAAGTTCAAAGCTCAAAGCTCAAGGGAAGGGCCAAGGCTAAAGCTCCATCGCCGGCTTTCTCCGCGAAACTTGCTGCGTTTTGATCAGCACCGCTGCGCCCCGCCTTCTCCGTACTCTCCGCACTGGAACTTGGATCTTGGTTCTTCCTTTGAGCTTTGAACTTTGAACTTGGAACTTTTCATCCCCCTTACCTCGCAAAACCCGCAGCAAATCCTCCAGCACCGCCGCGCCCCGCTTTTCACATGCTCTCCACACTGGAACTTGGATCTTGGTTCTTCCTTTGAGCTTTGAACTTTGAACTTGGAACTTTTCATCCCCCTTACCTCGCAAAACCCGCAGCAAATCCTCCAGCACCGCCGCGCCCCTCTTTTCACATGCTCTCCACACTGGAACTTGGATCTTGGTTCTTCCCTTGAGCTTTGATCTTTGAGCTTTGAACTTTTCATTCCCATGACGCCCACCACCCCCAGTCCCGCCTCTGTTCCGCCGCCCGCGTGGAACCCTTGGCCCACCGCCCTGGTCGCCTACTTCATCGTCTTCATCGGCTGCCTCATTGCCTACACCACTTGGGCGCTGCGACAGAATGTCGATCTCGTCCGTGCCGACTACTATGAGCAGGAAATTCGCTACCAACAACAGATCGACCGCCTCGGACGGACCCGCGAATTCGCCCGCGACGTCGCCGCCGCCTACGACGCCGCGCAGTCCACGATCACCATCTCCCTCCCTCCCGCCCACGCCTCGGACGCCACCGGTATCATCCATCTCTATCGTCCTGCCGACTCCCGTCTCGACCGAGAACTCAAGCTCGCCCTCGACCCTCAGGGCCGACAACGCGTGGATGCCCGCACCCTCGCCTCCGGCCTCTGGAAGGCCCGCGTGCAATGGACCGTGAACGGTCAGGAATACTTCTTCGACCGCACGCTCATCATCGGCAGCGGCCTCTTTTGAACGATGGAACTCTGGACCGCCTTTCTGCTCGGTTCGCTCGGCAGCCTCCACTGCGCGGGAATGTGCGGTCCCCTCGTGCTCGCGCTGCCCGGCACCGGCGGCACCCGGACGACGTGGCTGCTCGGCCGCGTCGCCTACAACGCCGGACGCCTCGCCACTTACTGCGCCCTCGGTGCCGGCCTCGGCCTCGTCGGCCAGACCTTCGCCCTCGCCGGCTTGCAACGCTGGCTCTCGCTGGCCGCCGGAATTCTCCTGCTGGTCGCCCTCGCCACGTCCTCCCGCTTCTCGCTCGGCCTGCCCGCCACGGCCACCGTGGGCTGGATGAAACGTGGCTTCGCGACACTCCTCCGCCAGCGCACCTTTTCCTCGCTGCTCCTGCTCGGCACGCTGAACGGCCTCCTCCCCTGTGGCCTCGTCTATGCCGCCACCGCCGGAGCCGTCGTCTCGCACAGCCCGCTCGCCGGTGCCACCTACATGCTCGTCTTCGGACTCGGCACCGTCCCCATGATGCTCACCATCGCTCTCGCCGGGCAGAAGCTGCCCTTCGCCCTCCGTCTCAAACTCCAACCCCTCATCCCCGCCAGCCTCGCAATTGTCGGCGTCCTCCTGATCCTCCGCGGTCTCGCCCTCGGCATCCCCTACCTCAGCCCCGCCCTCACCGGCGCTTGCCCCGCCTGTCATTGACTTGGAGTCTCGGGCAGAGGACGCCCGGGGATCGGGAACGCGGCCAGATGCGCGGCGTTCACGCCGCTGGAGGTCCCGACTGGAACGTCACGCGCGAAACATGCCGGCGATACCCGTGCTTCTGTGGGGTGACCTCACCGCGAAATCGATGTTGGTGTTCGGGATTACACCACCGGCTCAGAGGACCAGCCCAACGCCCGCCGCCTTGGCTGCTTGACGCAAGGATTCATCCGCCGTGGCAAGCGGCACGCCACGCCGCAGCGCCAGTTCCAGGTAGGCGGCATCATAGGCCGTCAGCTTGTGCTGGCGGGCCAGCGCGATGGTCTGTTCATGGGCCTGCCGGGTGGATGCTGCATCGGTCTCGATGGGCAGCGCCGCCAGTCGGTCCAGGAATGCTTCGGCCTTGGTGCTGCTGGAGCGGCTCTTCCTTTGGCGCTCGGCGGACAGCAGGACGTTGGCGACCTCATAAGCCCAGAGTGTTGGCACGTGCGCGACGGCCCCTTTGCCCATCTGATCAAGCAACGCCTCCGTGGCCGCGGTGCTTTCATCTTCAAAGCACCACGCCATTGTGGTTTGTGCGTCCAGGACGAAGGCTTTCATTGCCGCCCCAGCTTGATCCATTCGCGAACCTTGCCGCCGGCCTTGTGGCCCCGGCGCAGGGCGCGAAGATCGACGACCGCTTGGGCCGCCGAGAGGGTCGAGGTCACCGGGACGAGCCGGGCGACGGGCCGGTCGTGAATGGTGATTGTGAACGTCTCACCCTTCTGGACGCGGGCCAGATAGCCGCCTTGATGATATTTGAAATCCCGACTGGCAATGGCGGTGTCACCTTTCATGGGGTCAATATGGCCACCGTGTGGCTACAAAGTCAATCGGGCTGGACAAGACCCTTGTAGGTGGCCGGATTCGGAGGTGCCGGTGCCCGCGCCGGACTTCAACGCTGGCATCCCGTCGTCGTGTGCGCTATCAAGAGGGCGTGAGCAAGCTCGGTGGTAAAGTTCTGGTAATCGTCGGCGGCACCAGTGGACTGGGGCTGTCCGCTGCCCGTGCATTTGTGGCGGCGGGTGCCCGGGTTGTCATCGTCGGGCGGGATCGGGAAAAGGTGTCCGCCGCCGAGAAGGAGATTGGGCAGTCAGCGATAGGTCTTGCTGCCGATGCCACTGATCCCAAGGCGGCCGCGGCAGCCATTCAGATCGCCGTGGGCAACTTTGGCGGCTTCCACGGGCTGTATCATGTGGCGGGCGGCAGCGGACGCCGGAAGGGCGACGGTCCCCTGCATGAGGTCACGGATGAAGGGTGGCACTACACGTTGAATGAAAATCTCAGCGCGCTGTTTCTCTCGAATCGCGCCGCGGTGCAGCAGTTTCTGAAGCAGAACAGCGGCGGGACCATTCTCAACATCAGCAGTGTCCTCGGCTTCTCCCCGTCCCCGGCGTATTTCACTGCGCACGCCTATGCTGCTGCGAAATCGGCCGTGCTTGGCTTCACGCAGGCGTGCGCGGCGACCTACGCTTCGGCGAACATCCGCTTCAATGTGCTGGCGCCGGCGCTGGTGGCGACGCCCATGTCCCAGCGCGCCCAGGGTGACACCGACATCCTGGATTTCATCCGCACCAAGCAACCGCTGGACGGCGGGCGCATTGGCCAGCCTGCGGATTGCGATGGCGCGGCCGTATTCTTCATGTCGGACGAATCGCGGTTTGTGACCGGCCAGGTGCTTGCGGTGGACGGTGGGTGGACCGTGAGTGAAGGTCAGGTGCCTGTCCGCGGCATGGTCCGTGAGCCGGCACCCGAGCCCAGCGTCTGGTCGCGGTTGGGCCGGATTTGGGGCCGCATCCAATCCCAAAAATGAACTACTACCTTGGTCTCGATCTGGGCGGTTCCAGTGTGAAGGCGGTGGCGGTGACCCGCGCAGGTGAGGCGTTGCAGCGGGAGAATGTCGCTTTCGATCCCGCCCGCCCGATGCATTACGCCGAAACGATCCGCGATCTGGTCGCGCGCTTCGCGTCGCTGCATGGCGGCCCCGCCGGGGCCATCGGACTTTCCGCGCCGGGTCTGGCGGCCCCGGATGGCCGGTCGATCGCCTCATTGCCCGGGCGGTTGGGTGGTCTGGCGGGATTGGATTGGAGCCAGTATTTGGGCACGCCATTTGCCATTCCCGTGTTGAACGACGCCCAGGCGGCCTTGCTCGGTGAGGTCTGGCAGGGGGCGGCCCGGGGCAGTAACAATGCGATCCTGATCACGCTGGGGACCGGCGTGGGAGGGGCGGCGCTTGTGGATGGCCGGTTGCTGCGCGGTCATACCGGCAAGGCGGGTCATCTGGGGCACACCTGCCTCGATCCGGACGGGCCGCCGGACATCTGTGGAGCGCCCGGAAGTTTGGAACTTGCGATTGGCAACTGCACCATCGCCGAACGGGGCGCGGGCCGGTTCGCGAACACCCACGAACTGATCAAGGCCCACGCGGCGGGTGATGTTTTCGCGACCGAAGTTTGGCTCAAGTCAGTCAAGGCGCTGGCGGGCGCAATCATCTCGTTCACCAACATTCTCGATCCGGAGGTGGTCATTGTGGGGGGCGGAATTGCGCGTGCCGGGGATGCCCTGTTCGTGCCGCTGCGGGAATTTGTCGCGCGTGGCGAATGGCGGGTTTTTGGTCATGCCGCCCGCATCCTTCCGGCCCGGATGGGCGAGTTTGCCGGGGCCATTGGCGCGGCATGGAACGGGTTGGGACGGCCCGCAGCCTGACAGGACGCGCGAAATTCCCTGCGACGAAATGCGTCCACCGGCGTCCAAAACACCAGTTATGAGTGCCGTAACGCTTCGCTGGCTCCTGTCCGCGCTGCTGTTCTGCGCCCTGCCGATGGCTGGCATGGGCGCGAGCTTCGGTCGGGACTGGAAGTCGGCGGGGTTGACCAATCCCGTGCCCAACACGATCGAGGGGCGTTGGGAGGGACGCTGGGTCAGCAGCAGCGACAGCCATCGCGACAAACTCCGCTGCCTGATCACAAAACAGGAGGACGGCACTTATCTGGCCCGCTTCCAATCGTATTACTTCCGGATTTTCACCTTCAGCCATGACGTTTCGCTGAAAGTCGTTCCGGGACCCGGGGGGACGAACCAGTTCAGCGGTTCTTCCGACCTCGGGCGGATGGCCGGGGGCGTCTTCACCTACAACGGGCATGCCACCGCGACCAATTTCTTCTCGCACTACAACAGCAAGAAATACCGCGGAGTATTCGAAATGACCCGTCCCGCGCCGCCGCCGCCGAAGTAGCAGGCGCTCGAATCGGACGCCGCCGTCGGCCGCATCCTCCTGGCGCGTGGGGTATGCAGGCGCCGTGGGCGGCGTGTAGCCGTCCCGCCCACGTCCGGTTTCACTCCGCCCCGGAATTTCCACCTTGGACCCCTCAAGGATTGCGCGATAACCGCCGATATGACTTCTGGTCACGCTAACCATTTCCCGCCCGTCCGGGATAGAATTCCGGCCGGGCGGGGGATGATTGGCGTCCCGATTTGGCAATGAAGATTCGCTCGTTAATCGTCGATGATGAACCGCTGGCCCGGAAGGTTCTCAGCAACCTGCTGCAGAACGAGCCGGACATTGAGGTGCTTGGAGAGTGTGCCGACGGACAGGAGGCGCTGGCAGCCATTCGCAAGCAGGCGCCCGATCTGGTTTTCATGGATGTTGAGATGCCCGGGCTGAATGGTTTTGCCACCATCAAAGAGGTCGATGATCAGCAGAAACCGGTGTTTGTGTTCGTGACTGCCCACGAAAAATTTGCCGCCCAAGCCTTTGATGCCCAGGCGGCCGATTATCTGGTCAAACCGTTTGACAAAGATCGTTTTCACACGGCGATTGAGCGGGCCAAGGAACTGGTCAAGGAAGGCAAGGCCCAGAAGCTCGGCAAGCTCATCCCCTCGCTCCTTTCCTACTTCAAACCCGAGACCAAACGCGCCGACCGGCTGATCGTCAAATCGGGCGGCAGGATTCTCTTTCTCAAGGCGACCGACGTGGACTGGATCGAGGCGGCGGACAATTACGTGAATCTCCATGTGGGCAAGGAGGCTTACATGCTGCGCGAGACAATGACCGCGCTGGAGGCGCGCCTTACCCCCGACCAGTTTGTCCGCATCAGCCGCTCGGCGATTGTGAACATCGAGCAAATCCGCGAGTTGAAGCCGCTTTTCCACGGGGACTACGCGGTGATACTCCGCAATGACACCCAGCTTACTCTGAGTCGCAGTCATCGGGCGAAGCTCCAGCAATTGGGGCTCGAATAGGCCGCGCCGGGTTCCGCGCCCGCGGAAACCGCATCTGGCCGCCCATTTCTTTAGTCTCCGCCAATCCGGGTGCCGTCCGTGGTTTCCCGGGATCCAAAATTCGGTGTTCAGTTGGGGGCGTCCATGTCTGAATCAGCGCAATGTTTGAGCTGCTGAAAACGGACGGGGTCACGCGGGCGCGTTGGGGGCGTCTGACCACGGCGCACGGAGTGATCGATACGCCGGTGTTCATGCCCGTCGGGACGCAGGGCAGCGTGAAGGCGCTGGATGGACGCGAATTGGTGGAAATGGGGACGCAGATCATTCTCGGCAACACCTATCATCTGAGCATCCGGCCGGGGATGGAGATTATCGCGGCGGCGGGAGGCCTGCACCGTTTCATCAACTGGCAACTGCCCATCCTGACGGACTCGGGTGGATTTCAGGTCTTCAGCCTGGCGAAGATTCGGAAGATCAAGGCGCACGGGGTCGAGTTCCGGTCGCACCTGGACGGTTCGCCGCTGTTTCTCGGGCCGAAGGAGGCGATGGCGATTCAGCGAACGCTGGGGTCGGACATTGCGATGGTGTTCGATGAATGTCCGCCGCATGGCTGCTCGAACAAGGAGGCCAAACTGGCGGTGGAACGGACGATTCGCTGGGCGGCGGAATGCCGGGAACAGCCGCGGGCGCCGGGGCAGTTGGTGTTCGGCATTGTGCAGGGCGGTTGCGACCCGGCGTTGCGCGGGCCGTGTGCGCAGGAACTGGTGGCGATGGGCTTCGACGGCTACGCGATTGGCGGGGTGAGCGTGGGCGAGCCGGAGCCGGAGATGATGCGGGCGGTCGAGTTGACGGAACCATTTCTGCCCGCGAACCTGCCGCGGTACGCCATGGGATTGGGGACGCCGGCGCAGTTGGTGGAGTTGGTCGCGCGCGGGGTGGACATGTTTGACTGCGTGCTGCCGACGCGGGTGGCGCGCAACGGGACGGCGTTCACGACGAAGGGTACGTATGCGATCAAGGGCGGCGCGGTGAAGATGGATTTCGGGCCGATCGAGGAGGGTTGCGCGTGTTTCACCTGCCGGAATCATTCCCGCGCCTACGTGCGGCATCTGCTGAACGTGAACGAAATTCTCGGGCTGCGGCTGGTGAGCATCCACAACAGCCACATGTACCTGAAGGTGATGGAAGATATCCGCACTCACCTGGCGGCGGGCACGTTTGCGGAGTTCCGGCGGGAGTTTGTGGCCAATTATGTGCCGTCGCGAAAGGTGCTCGCGGGACGAATCACGGAGTGAAGCGGATGCCGTCAGGAGTGGGTTACGGCGACAATCTCGAGCTTTCGTTCGCCGCCGGGAGTTTGCAGACGGACGCAATCGCCGGCGCGGCGGTTTAGCAGGGCCTTGGCGAGCGGGGAAAGCCAGCTGATGCAGTTGCGATCGAGATCCACTTCGTCCACGCCCACAATCTGGTAGCTCGAGGTGCTGGCATCGGATTCGCGGACGGTGACGATGGCACCGAACCGGACGACTTGATCGGGGGTCGTCGGAGGCGGGACGATGACGACGGTCTGGAGACTCTCATCGAGGTTGCGGATGCGTTGGTCGAGGGTGGCCAGGGATTGGAGTACGGCGGGATCTTTTTCGCGGCCGGCTAGTTGGTCGCGTTCGGCTTGGAGCCGGGAGATTTCCTCGCGCATGCGCCGGGCGCCTCCGGCAGTCGTGAGGTTCCGGGTGCCCGGGGGCAGGGGTGAAAGGCGGCGGGCGACAACCGGTTGGTCGGGTTGGTCGTCTTCGCGGGTAAAGGCTTTGCTCATGGCGGACGGGTTTTGTTTGGGCTGGTGTGTGCGTCAAGTTCCTGCCGGCGGGCGGGGTGTCCGTGGGCTGGGCTTGGGCCGGAAATGGGGCGCGCGGGATGGAATCATGTGCCCGGCAGGGTAGGGGATGGGAGGCGGCGAGACAATCGCGGGAGTGGCATCCTGGGTTGAAAGGGGGGGGACGCGCGGGCTGGCGTTGGCTGATGGACGGTGAATTAACCAGCGCCAGCAGGCGCTTGCGTTCAGGCGGGCGCGCGGCAAGCTCGCGGGGTTGCAAGACTGGTTTCAAAGACGACATGCCCTGATCCGGGTTGGGCTGGCGCTCATGGCGGGGGCGATGTTGTCGGCTTCGTTTCCGCGCTCGTCAATTGCCGGTCTGGCGTGGGTTGCACCCGGCCTGCTGTTGTTTTCGGCGATGGGTGTGGGGCGCAAGCGGGCTTTTCAACTCGGTTACGGAGGTGGCCTGGTCTTCACGCTGATCACGCTGTACTGGCTTTTGCACATGCCGGTGGGTTGGGAGAAGATTTTGGGCTGGCTGGCGTTGTGCGCTTATCTGGCGCTGTATCCGGCGGTCTGGGTGTGGCTGGCCTGGAGGTTTTTTCCGACGGATCTGGCCGGCGTCGCATCGCTGCCGTCGGCTGCGGAAACGGTGGCGCGTCTTTCCGGCGAGGTTGGGAATGCGCGAGGAGTCGTTGGCGAAGTGACGGGTGCCGGAGGGCAGATTCGGCTGGTTGCCGCGTTTGCGGCTGCGCCGCGGCTGGCCCGGTTGCGATGGGCGTTGCTGTGCGCGGTGCTGTGGGTTGCCTTGGAAATGATCGTGGGCCGGCTGTTCACCGGGTTCCCGTTTCTGGCGCTGGGTGTCTCGCAGTTTCGCATTCTGCCGGTCACGCAGATTGCCTCGGTGACGGCGGTGTATGGGGTTTCCTTCCTGCTGGTGTGGTTTTCGGTGGGGCTGGGATCATCGCTGTTGTTGCTGGTGCGGCATCCGCAGCGGCGCTGGCTGGCGTTCGGCGATCTGCTGGTGCCAATGCTGGTGGTGGTGGCGGTGTGCTCGTCCGGAGCCGCGCGGCTGGCCCGGCGTGAGAGCGGGGGACGGGAACTCAAAGTGGCATTGATCCAGCCCAGCATTCCCCAGCGGCTGATCTGGGATTCCGCCAACGCGACGAATCGTTTCAACAAGCTGGTGGAACTGTCCGGCGCGGCGCTGGCCACCCGTCCGGATCTGCTGATCTGGCCGGAGGCGGCCGTGCCGGGGATGTTGCGGTATGACAAATTTGTCGGAGACGCGGTCAGCCGGCTGGCAGAGGAACATCAGACGCCCATCATTTTGGGAGCCGATGATCTGGAGCCGGATACGCAGTCGGCGGACCCGAAAGCGGTCCGGGTTTTCAACAGCAGCTTTCTGGTGAATCGGTCCGGGCGGTTGGTGGCGAAGTATGACAAGCGGCACTTGGTCATTTTTGGGGAGTATATTCCGTTGCTCAAATGGCTGCCGTTCTTGAAGTGGGTTACTCCGATCGACGGTGGTTTTGCGACGGGCGAGGAGGTGGTTCCTTTCCGGTTGGAGCAGCCGCGCTGTCGCACGGCGGTGTTGATCTGTTTTGAGGACGTGCTGCCGCATCTGGCACGACAGTATGTGACCGGGGACACCGATTTTCTGGTGAATCTAACCAATGGCGGCTGGTTCAGCGAGAGCGCGCAGCAGTGGCAGCACGCGGCGGTGGCGGTTTTTCGGGCGATCGAAAACGGGTTGCCGCTGGTCCGCTGCACCAACAACGGGCTGACCTGCTGGATCGATTCGTGCGGGCGGCTGGATGAGGATTATTTCCGCGGGGGAAAGGATATTTATCGCGAGGGATTCAAGATTGTCAGCGTGCCATTGCTGCCGGAAGGGACGAGCCGGCCGCTGACTTTTTATACGCGCCACGGCGATGTTTTCGGTTGGGGCTGTGTCGGCGTGGCGGCGTTGCGATTGTTTGGGTTGGCAGGGTGGCGGAAGCGGCGCTCTTGAGCAGAGGCGTTTGAGGTCGCGGTGGGCAAGGGCCGGGCGGGTTTTCTCTGCGCGCCCCGGGTGTTTGGCGGAAGCCGGTTGTGCTGCGTCTCCGGCGGCGGATCAAAGGGGTGAGGTCAGGACCTGAGCCGTGATGTCGAGGCCCACGTGCTGGCTCCAGGCGGCCGCCATCTGGCGATAGACCGGGCCGGGCTTGGCGTCGGCGATTGGCGTGCGGTTGATCCGGGTGCAGGGGGCGAGGCAGTAGGGTGTGGTGGTTAGCCAGGCTTCATCGGCGTTCGCGATGTCGTAGGGCTGGAAGTCTCGTTCGACGAAGTTGAGGCCAAGCGCGGGCGCAAGTTCGCAGACTGTTTGGAGGCTCACGCCCCAGAGGATGTTGCGTCTTGTGGGGCTGACAATGGTTCGTCCCTGGAGAATGACGATATTCGCGCCGGAGCACTCGGTGACGTTGCCATCGAGGTCGAGCAGCAGCGTCACGGCCCGGGGATCAACGGCGTGCGCCTGCTTTTCTGCAAGGAACCAGTGGAGCCGGCTGCGGTTTTTGAGCTTGGGTTCGAGGCATTGGGGCGGGAGGTGGCGGATCGAAGGGGTGACAACGTGGGCGCCCTCGGTGAGCAAGTGGCGCCAGTTGCCGAGGCGCAGGGGAAATGAGTGGATGCACACGGTGGGCGACGGCGGATCCGTGGTGGCTGGCCGTCCGGCGTAGAGGGCGTTTTCGCCGGGGGTGACGAAGTGGATGATGCCGAGTTCGGCGCCGGGTGGGAGGAGGGTGCTGTTGGTCGCGGCCAGTTCTTGGGTGCGCGCGAGCATTTCGGCTGGAGTCAAGGGCACGGCGATGCCGGCGTATTTGAGAGAGCGGTAGAGACGGGCAAGGTGGTCTTCGGGGCGAAAGAGCTGTCGCCGGAAGGTGCGGGTCATCTCGGTCAGGGTAGCGCCGAGCACGAGGCCGAGGTCGTAGATGTTGAGCTTGGCTTGGGAAGCGGGAACAAAGGCGGAGTTGAGGTAAACGACGGGTTCCGGGTTCATGTCGGGCGGCAAAAAGAATCCGCGGCACCGGGCTATTGGAGGGGCGGTTTCACGGTGGATCCGCGATAGAAGGCGATTTCGCTGGCGTCCCAGCGGGCCATGACGATCTCGGCTGGTGCACTGGCGAGAAAATGGAAGTTGCGTTGGCCGGGGTGTGCGTGGGGGCGCGCTTCGCCGACGGTCTGGCTCACGGACGTCAGGTAGATGTCTGTGACGGTGCCGGTGAAGTCTCCCAGGGTGACGGATTCACCGAAGCGCCTGGCGGCGGCCTGGGGCGGGTCAAGTCTGGGTTGCGGCTCGAATCTTCGGAGCAGGAGCCAGTCGGTGGAATTGGGAGTCGCGCCGATGACGAGCAGATGGGTCGTGGTGGAGCCGTCGCCGAGGAGGAACTCGTGCCGGTTCCAGCGGGCGTTTACGCGGGCGGCGGAAACGGTGGCCTGACCCAGCACGCGGAAGGATTGTCCGGCGAGGGTGACGTCGGCACCCACCTGCAAGGGTGGCGGTGGTGGCGGCGGTGGCGGTGGTTGGGGCACTGGAGCGACAACAGGGGCTGGGACTGCGCTGTGGGAAGCGGGCGTGGACCATTGGTTGGTGGAGGACGTGGACTGGCAGCCGCGGGCTAGCACGATCACCAGGGGAACGGCCCCGAAGAGAACGCTGGCCAGCGAGAGGCAGCCGCGAAAGGTGCCCTTGACGGCGGCGGAGGCGCCGGCGGAGCTGACTCCGCCGAGGCCCTGCGGCGGGATGGCGCTGAGCGGGAGATTCAGCGCCTGGGTGACGGCCTGTGGGGGCAGGCTGAGACCGCGGTAGTACTCGACCTCGTCGCCGCTCCAACTGACGACCCACATTTTGCCCGAGCCTTCGACGTTGAAATAGTTTGCGACGTCACCGACGGACACCCAGTCGGGGGCGTTGCCCTCGATGAATTCCACGCGGGACTGGTCCACGAGGGTGACTTCCGCGTTGATGCCGTCGAGGTTGACGCGGTCGCCGGGTTTGCGGGTGCTGGCTTCGCGGGCGGTGAGGGGTTGGGCGGGCGTAAATTCGGTGAAGAGCCGCCAGGTCAACCCGGTTTCGCCTTCTTCGCACACGAGCATGGCGATGCGGTCGGAAAGGTCGCTGAGATAGAACTCGTTCCAGTAGTAGGTCTCGCCATCCTGCTCCATGGACATGACGACCCGGGCGATGATGGTGTAGGGCTTGCCGGCGAACGTACCCTTCATGCCGATGCGAATGGGGGTCGGGTTGGCGTGGCTCATGGCGCGGAGAGGCTCATTGGGGTGGCAGGGCGGGGGATTGTCGCAGGGCGGGGCCGGGGTTCAAGTTTCAGTTGAAGAAGTGCGGGACAAACCGGCTGAGATTGCCGGTGATGCGGCGTTGGTCTTCGCGAATGCCAAGCCCGGCAGCCGCGTGATCCACGATCCACACGCCGAAGACTGGATGATGACCGGCGAGGTCAGGAATTGGGGCGAGCGCCTGGTAGATGTGGCCTTCGGCCCCGTAGTGGCCGGCAACCTCCTCGGCGATCGTGCCGGCGACGACGAGGGTGATGTTGGCCCCTTCGCGGCTGAGCTTCGGTTTGCGAACAAAGTTGCCGGCGAGCGGTTCGGGGGTGTCGTAGGCGGGCAGGAGGTTGGGATGATCGGGAAAGAGTTCCCAGAGGATGGGCAGCAGCGCCTTGTTGCTGAGGAGCATCTTCCACGCGGGTTCGAGGAAGCGCACGGTTTCTTGCGGGAGGTGCTGGGCGAACTCTTCGTGCCAGAGCCATTCCCACGGATAGAGCTTGAAGCAGCGTTGGAGGGGGCTCCCTGCGAGGTCCACGAACTGGCGTCCGTCCCAGCCGATGTCCTCGACGTACACGAAGTGCGTGGCGACGCCGGCCTGTTCGGCGGTGTCGCGCAGATAGTGAACGGTTTGCTCATCTTCCGGATGATCTTTAACGGCTGTGAAGTGGAGGTCGCGACCGCCCCAACGTTGCCAGGCGGCGATGAGGCGTTCGTGGATAGAATTGAACTGGTCGGTCGCGGGACGGGTTTCCTGAAGCCAAAACCATTGGGTGACGGCGGCTTCCAGAAGGGCGGTGGGAGTGTCGGCGTTGTACTCGAGCAGTTTGGCCGGGGAAACGCCGTCGAAAGCGAGGTCGAAGCGGCCGTAGAGACTGAAGTCGTCGCGTTCCCAACTTTGGAGGATGGCCGGGATGGCGGGGGCGGGAATGGCGAGGCGTTCCCACCAACCGCGCTGGATCACGGCTTCCGCGGCCTCGAGGCAGAGGGTGTGCAAGGTGTTGGCAGCGGACTCGAGGGATTGGATTTCCGCCGCGGTCAGTTCGTAACAGGTGGATTCGTCCCAGTAGGGGCCGGTGGGATGGGAGTGATAGGTCAGGCCGGTTTCTTCCACCCGGGCGATCCAGTGGGGGCGCGGATTGATCGTGTGGCGTTGCATCAAGAACTGGGAGAACTCCAGGTGCGGGAGGTGCTGCCGAAGCCGCTACGGTGGATGTGGGTTGCGGTAGTGTGTGCCGGGGGGCGGGGTTGGGTGGGGGTGGCGGAGGCGATCGCCTGGGGGAGCGGCGCGGAGATGTTGGTTATGCTCTGGTGCGGTTCGGTGGTCCACCGGCCGCCGTGGAAGTATTTCTGCTGCTCGGCATCGAAGTAATTGTACCGGAGGGGAAACCATGCCCGGTACGGCGCATGGTAGTAACCCGCGGTGGGCAGGTAGTGGTCGTTGGTGAAGACATTCCCGGAGAGTGCGTAGCCGCCCGGGGGCGGGGTCTGGGCGGAGGAATCTCCGCTCGACAGGGCTGCGGAGGAGAGAGTGCCGATGAGGATCAGTCGGATTTGTTGGCTGCGTTTCATCGGAGGCGGGGCGGGGTGGTCACGGAGGTAATTTGGCGGGGCGGCTGAGCGGGTGAGGGTTCAAGGAGTAAGCGTTCTCCGCGTCGGCCGGTGGCCGGTCTGGCAGGCAGGTGAGCTTTCATGGCCAAGAAGACGCGGGAAACGTGCCGGGGGGCGTGGGGTTCGTCAATCGCGCACTCGCCGGCGGTGATTGCCGGGCAACGGGAAGTGGGCGGAGTTGGCGCTGTGCGGGGTGACTGGCGCCGGGGAGGGGAATCCGGGGTTGGTTGGCGGCAGTTTTGATGCCAATGGAAAGGTTGGCGGGCGGTAGTCGGCAATTGGGGGCGGCGGTTGAGTTTTGGCGGGAAGAGGGGAGGCCAAGAAATGTTTAACCCGGGGGGCGGGGCATCCGATGGATGGGAAGTGAAGGATCAATGTGACCTTTTCTGGACAGTGTCGCGCCAGTCGATGACGCATGCCGCGGGGGATGCGGTGTGGGCGCGGGGAAAAGGGTTGCCGGTCGGCGGCAATGGGAATCCGGTCAGTGCGGCTGCGCGGTGGGGGCGCGGCTTCGATGTTTTTGTCGCAATTGCATGAATCCCGGACTTGCCAGAATGCGCCGTGTTTTGCTGGTGGAGGACAATTCCGACAACGCCGACCTGGTGATGGATCTGCTGGCGGGGGATTTCGAGGTCGAGTGGTTTGCCGATCCCTTGCTGGCGCTGCGGCGTTTGGAGAGTGCCGGGGATTCGTTACCGGATTTGTTGTTGTTGGACGTGTCGTTGCCGGGGATGGACGGAATCACCTTGTTGCGGGAGATTCGCCGGAAACTTCCCAGCGACCTGTTGCCGGCCATTGCGTTGACGGCGCATGCGATGAAGAACCATCGGGCTGAGCTGCTGGCAGCGGGATTCAACGAGTACTTGAGCAAGCCGATCATCGATGAGAGCGTATTTCACAGCACCATCCGGCGGCTCCTGCCAGTTCCCGCCTGAATCATGAGCGACGCTGCCTCGTTACGTTTCCGGGTCAAGACTTCCACGGTGGTGGTCTTTGCCGTGCTGTTTGGCCTGCTGCTGGCGCTGGTGTTCGTGCCGGTGCGCGATGAAAACGAGTTGCTGCGCAATTGCCTCGAGGGCGCGCTGATCGTCCTGATTCTGAGCCTGGTGATTGTGCTGAACCGCCGGACGACGAAACGGTTGCGGGAATTGTCCGAGGTGGCGCAGCGGATTGGGCGGGGTGAGCGTGAGGCGCGGGCGGAAATCGCCGACCGGGATGCCATCGGCGCGCTGGGGCGGTCGATCAACATGATGGCGGACCGCATCGAGGCATCGTTCCGCGAGGTTGAAAAGTCCCAGGGTGAATTGCGGGCGTCGAAGGAGGCGTTGTCCGTCCAGAACGATCAACTCGCCGTGGCCTTTGCGCGGCAGGCGAAGTTCGGGGAATATCTGGCGGGGCTGGCTTCGATCGACATCAACACGCTGGCGAACAAGGCCCTGGAGCACATTGTGGCCGCGGCGGGCGCACACGTCGGGGCATTTTTCCTGCTGGAGGACGCGGGACAATCTTTGGTCTGCCTGAGCGGTCAGGGGATTGACGCGGCGGCGCTCGCGCAGTTGAGCCGCGAGGGTGCGATGGGCGGGTTGCCGGGCGAGGCCGTGAAACGGCACAAGTGGGTTTTTGTGGACGGAGTCGAGGGGGCCGGGCTGCCGGAGGTGAATCTGGGGGTGGCGAAGGTCCGGTTGAACTGCGTTTATGCGATGCCGGTGATTTTTCGTGAACGCTGCCTGGGAGTGGTGGTGCTGGCTGCGATCAAACGGCCGGATGCCGCCACGGTGGACTTCGTCAGCAACCACGTGGATGCACTGGCCAACGGACTGAACAACGCGCTCAGCTACAAGGATATCAACCGCCAGTCGCTGCTGCTGGAGTCGGCGAACCAGGAGCTGATCAAGGCCGACAAGCTGCGCAGCGAGTTCGTCGCCAACATGAGCCACGAACTCCGGACTCCGCTGAACTCGATCATTGGGTTTTCGGGGATCCTTCTCAAGAACCGGGCCGGGACACTGGACGAGGCAGATCTCAAGCGCGTCGAAAAGATCAACCGCAACGGCAAGCATCTGCTGTCGTTGATCAATGACATCTTGGATCTCTCGAAGATCGAGGCGGGTCGGATGGACCTGAACATCGGCCAGACCAACGCAGCCCCCATTCTGCGGGAGGTGGTGGACCTCCTGCATCCACAGGCGGAGGCCAAGAATCTGGCGCTGCTGCTGGATCTGCCGGCAGAGGACATCCAACTGGAGACGGACGACCAGAAGCTGCGCCAAGTGTTGATCAATCTGGCGGGGAACGCCGTGAAATTCACCCATTCCGGCAGTGTGACGCTGGGATTCGAAGTGACCGGCAAGGGGCGCGACCGACTGAACATCCGGGTGACGGACACGGGCATCGGCATCCCGCAGGACAAGCTGGAGACGATTTTCGAGGCGTTCCGCCAGGCGGACAACAGCACGACCCGGGAATATGGTGGCACGGGTCTGGGGCTGACGATTTCGCGTTCGCTGGTGAAATTGCTCGGGGGCGAATTGACGGTGGAAAGCACCCCGGGCAAGGGGAGCACTTTTCGGGTTGCCCTGCCGCTGCGCTCGGCAGTGGCGAGTGGCGACGGGAGCCTGACCGTTCGGGAACAGTTTGCGCAGGTGCGTTCGGTGAGTCCCGGCAAAGAGCCCTTGCCTCCCGGGGTCCCGCCTGCGGTCGCCCCTGAGGTCGTTGCGACCGGGGTGGAGGCGACCGGACCGGATTCCCTGCTCGGGGAGTATCGGGCGGCGCTGTCGCGTGCGATGCTGGTGAAACCAGGATCGAAGGTGCTGATCATCGACGATGATCCCGACGCGCGGGAATTGATCGCGCAATATGTGCATGACATGGGCGCGCAGACGGTGCTTTGCGGCGAGCCGAAGATGGCGCTGCGCATGGCCATGGAGCATCGACCGGATTTGATCACGTTGGATCTGATGATGCCCGGGAAGAACGGCTGGGATGTGCTGGCGGAGTTGAAAACGGAGCCGTTGCTCCGGGACACCCCGGTGGTCATCGTGAGCATTGTCGCGGATCGGAAGAAGGCGGTCTCGCTCGGTGCCGTGGATGCCCTGAACAAGCCGATTCTGCGGAACGACTTCCAGTCGTGCGTCGAGCGGAATTTCCATCCGGAGGCCTGGCAGCGGGGCCGGGTGTTGTTGGTCGAGGACGATCCGGACACCCAGCAACTGCTCTGCGAATGGCTCGGTCCGCAGGTGGGCGAGATAAAGGTGGCGCGCAATGGCAAGGAGGCGCTCGCCGTGATCCAGAACTACCGGCCGGACGTGATCTTTCTGGATTTGCAGATGCCGGTGATGGACGGCCAGTCCTTTCTGTGGCACCTGCGGCAGGACGAACGCTTTGGCCGCCTGCCCGTGATCGTCATCACGGCCAAGACGCTCACGCCGGAGGAAAAGAAACGACTGGAAGGCCAGGTAGCTCGCGTCTTGATCAAAGGCGATCTTCTGCCAGCTTGAGGAAAACACTGTGGAAACCCGCGATCCAGAACTGAACCTGAAACCGGCTGTGGAGAGTGAAATTCTCGCCACGCCAATCCTGATCGTTGACGACATTCAGGACAACCTCGACCTGCTGGATGAAATGCTGGCCGAGGAAGGACACGGATGTGTGGTGCAGGCGCGGTCCGGCATGGAGGCTTTGCAGGCGCTGGAAAGCCGGATGGACATCGGGTTGATCCTGCTGGATTTGATGATGCCGGTGATGGACGGCTATGAGACCTGTCGGCGCATCAGCAGCGACCCGCGGACTTCCCACATTCCCATCATTGTCATCACTGGCGGTGCGGTGCGGCGGGATGCCGCGCTTCTGAAAAGCTTTGCGGCCGGCGCGATGGACTTCATCCCCAAACCGGTGAACGAGGTGGAGCTTTTTGGCCGGGTGCGCTCGGCCTTGAACCTCTATCATGAACGGATGCGGTTGCGGGCGCGCACGCGGGCGCTGGCCGAGAGCCAGCAGCGATATGAACTTGCGGTCAACGGGGTCAACGACGGCATCTGGGACATGAATCTGATGACGCACCAGATCTTTCTTTCCCGAAACTGGAAGGAGATGCTCGGTTACCGCGAGGATGAATTGTCCAGCCAGATGAGCGCGTGGGAGAACCTCGTGCATCCGGATGACCGGCCCAAGATGCTCGCTGCCATCCAGGATCATTGGGATGGCAAGACCCCGTATTTCAGTTCGGAACACCGCGTCATCACCAAAGCCGGCACTTACAAGTGGGTTTATGCGCGCGGCCGGGCGTTGCGGGATGAGCAGGGGCGGGTGCAGCGAATGGCCGGTTCGACCACGGATATCTCGGCCCGCAAGAATCTGGAATTGCAATTGCGACAGGCCCAGCAGATGGAAAGCATCGGCCGGCTCTCCACCGGCATTGCGCATGATTTCAACAACCTCCTGACGGTGATTTTGGGCAATGCGAGCCTCGGGCGTCTCAACCTGCCCGTCGGCAGCGTGGCCGGTGACAACCTGGCGAAGATCGAGCGGGCGTCCTTGCAGGCGGCCGAGTTTTGCAAGCAGTTGCTCACCTATTCCGGGCATGGCCGCCTGACCACCCTGACCCTCGATCTCAACACCCTTGTCTCGCAGATCACCGAGTTGCTGCGGTCTTCCATCAGCAAGAAAGTCGAGCTCCGGTTCGAGCTCTCACCCGAGCCACTGTCGGTCGAAGTCGATCCGGCCCAGGTGCAGCAGGTGGTGATGAACCTCGTCATCAACGCGGCTGAAGCCATTGCCGATCGGGTCGGAGTGATCACCCTCAAGTCGGCGTTGGTGCAGACGGGCGAGGAGGATCTGGCGGACGCGGTCCTGTCGCCGCGTTTGCCTCGCGGACAATACGTCCTGCTGGAGGTTTCCGACACCGGCTGCGGGATGAGCCTCGAAATACAGGAGAAGATCTTCGAGCCGTTTTTTACCACCAAGTTCACCGGGCGCGGGCTCGGGCTCTCCACGGCGCTCGGTGTGATCTGCGCGCACAAGGGTGCCCTGAAGGTCAGCAGCACCATCGGGCATGGGACGACCTTCCGCGTGTATTTCCCGAAGTCCTCCGTCCAGTTGCCCGCCCGCGCTGCGGAGCCCAAGCACGGGGTCAGCCTGCGCGGTTCCGGCACGGTCTTGGTCGTGGACGATGAGCCCGGGGTTTGCGAGGTCACCAAGGGTTTCCTCGGGAAGATGGGCTTCGATGTACTGGTGGCGCGCGATGGGCTGCATGGGGTGGAAGTTTTCGGTGCCAACCAGGACAAAATCGTGGCGGTGGTGATGGATTTGAGCATGCCCAACCTCAATGGTCCCGAGGCATGTGACCGCATTCGTGTGCTCCGGGCCGACCTGCCCATCCTGCTGTCGAGCGGATTCAGCGAGGACGAATCCATGCAGCGCTACGGTGACAAGGGGCTGTCGGGCTTCCTGCAGAAACCATATACCTGCGAAATCCTCGAGGCGAAGCTGCGGGAGGCGATTCCCGCCTTGGTGACGGAAGTGCCGGCCTGAGCCGCCCGAGCGGGGGCTCGCGGTGGGTGCTTCGCGGGATGTCAGGCTAAGTCCGCAACACTTCCGTGATCACGCGGGCGGCGGAATTCTCCACCAGCGCATGCTCGCTCCCGTTCCGTTTGAACACCAGCTTCTGGTGATCCAGCCCGAGCAGATGCAAGACCGTGGCATGGAAATCGTAGTGGTTTACCACGTCCTTGACCGCCCGGTGTCCGAATTCGTCGGTCTCCCCATGCGTTTTGCCGCCTTGGAATCCGCCTCCGGCCACCCAATGGGTGAATCCGTACGTGTTGTGGTCCCGCCCCATTTTTTCGCGCGGCCCGTCGAATTCGATCACCGGCAGCCGCCCCATCTCTCCGCCCCAGTGTACAATTGTCGAGTCGAGCAACCCGCGTGACTTCAAGTCCGTCACCAGGGCGGCCGCCGGTTGGTCCACGTACCGGCAGGCGGTCGGCAGTTTGCCAAAAATGCCGCTGTGATGATCCCAGTACTGGTTCGAAGTGAAGATTTGCACGAACCGCACACCGCGTTCGATCAGGCGGCGGGCGATCAGGCAGCGGGTTGCGAAGTCGCGCGTCGCCGGCTGATCAACTCCGTAAAGCCTCCTGGTCGCCTCGCTTTCGCCGTTCAGGTCGAGCGCCTCTTTCGCCGCCGTCTGCATGCGCGCGGCCAGTTCGTAGCTTGCGATCCGCGCCTCCAGATCCAGTTCGCCCGGGGTCTCCCGCAGATGCGCCGCGTTCAGTTGCCCGAGATAATCCAGAAATCCCCTCTGGGCAGCGCCTCGCAGATGACCCGGGGCGTCGAGATTCAAAATCCGCGGCTCGCGCGCCCGGACCGCCGTGCCCTGAAACAACGATGGCAGCCAGCCGTTCGACCAGTTGTGAACCCCCTCCACCGGCAGGCTCGCCGGGTCCGGCAGGGCGACAAACGCCGGCAGCTCGCGGCACTCGCTCCCGAGTCCGTACACCAGCCAACTGCCGAGCACCGGCCTGCCGGGCAGGATGCTCCCGGCTTGCAGGGCGAACACCGACTGCCCGTGGTTGTTCACCCCGGTCCGCATGCCCCGGAGAATCGTCACGTCATCCACAATCCGGCTGAAATGGGGAAGCAATTCACTGACATCCGCGCCGCACTGCCCGAATTTCTGGAACTTCCAGGGGCTGGCCAGCAGCTTCATCGAGGCGTTGGCCACGTCGTCATGCTTGATCTCGCCCGGGTACTTTTCCCCGTTCATCCGGTCCAACGTCGGTTTCGGATCAAACAAATCGATGTGGCTCGGTCCGCCCTGCATGAACATCGAGATCATCGCCCGCGCGCGCGGCGTGCCGTGCGGACGGCGCGGCAGTGTATCAAATTTCACGGGACCAAGGTTTGGCTTGGCCACCTCTGCAAGCAAACCCTCCTCGTGCAACAGGGATGCCACCGCCAGCGCGCCGAGGCCGAAGCTTCCCCGGTTCAGGAAGTGACGCCGGCTCAGGCAGCCTGCGAGGGAGCGGAAAGTCTTCATAGAGGATTTGGAAATGTCCCGTTCGGCACGTCGTGTCCGGTTCAATTTACGTAGATGAAACGGTTCGCGCTCAACAGCGCGTGGCAGTAGTTCGCCAGGCCCAGCATGTCCGGATTGGTCAGCGGCTCCGGCTTGCCGCGTCCCGCCTTTCCCGGCGTCACCGGATGCGCGGCATACCAGGCCGTCTGCGCCCGGATGAAAGCCACGGCGCCGTCAAGTTCCGTCGCTCCGGGCACCGATCCGTAAGCGAGGCGCCAGGCGCGCTCTGCCTGGGTGCGAGAATCCTTCCCCGCCTCCCGCACCACGCGTTCTGCCAGATATCTTGCCTGCTCGACCGCGAACTCGCCATTCATCAATGCCAGCGATTGCGGTGCCACCGTTGAGACGTCCCGCGCCTCGCAATTGGGTTCCATCGCGGGCAGGTCGAAGGTTTGCAGCATGCCCAGCGGCTTGCTCCGTCGCACCGTCACATAAAGACTGCGGCGGAACTCGTCGTCATGGAGCGGCACAAATTTTCCCGTCGGCCGGCCCGCGCCGTCGCGGGTGTCCACACCCACGACGACCTGGCCGACGTCATCCTCCGTGATCGGTACGGGCGGACCATACAGGCGGCGCGTCAATTTTCCGCTCACCGCCAGCGACGCATCGCGAATGATCTCGGCCTCCAACCGCCGCACGTTCATCCGCCCCAGCAAATGATTGTCGGGATCAGCCGCCTCGGCCGCCGGGTTCCGCCGCGCGCTCTGCCGGTAAGCGGTCGAGTTCATGATGACCCGGTGGAGCTGTTTCAAGCTCCACCCCTGCGCCACCAGTTCGGTTGCGAGCCAGTCGAGCAGCTCGGGGTGCGTCGGTCGCTCGCCCAGTAGCCCGAAGTCGCCCGGGGTTCCCACCAACCCGCGCCCAAAATGATGCAGCCACACCCGGTTCACCAGCACCCGCGTGGTCAGCGGATGGCGCCCATCGGTGAGGCTGTTCGCCAATGCCAGCCGGCGTCCGCTCGTCGGCAGGGCGGGGTTTTTCTCCGGTAAATCCACGGACCTCGAGCCTGCCAGAATCGAGGGTTCGCCCGGTGTCGCCCGTTCCCGGGGCGAATCCGGATCGCCACGATGAAACAGAAACGTCGGCGGGTTGGTTGCTGCCACCGGTTCGGTCAGTGCCGCGACAAATTCCTCGACCGGCTTCTCCGCTCGCAGTTTTGCAATGGTCGCCGCCATGGCTTCGAACTTCGCCGCCGCCGCCGGGTCATAATCGCCCAGATTTGCAATCGTTACTTCCGCGCCCGGGAACTCCTTCAGCAGCTTCTTTTGCGGCGCGTTCCGTTTCGCAGCTACAACCTTCGCAGCTGCGCGCACGGCCTCCCGCCGGTCCGCTGGAACCTTCAACAGTTCCCTCTCCATCGCCGCCGCAACTGCGGCCGCGAGACCCTTTGCCCGTTCGGTTTCGATCTTTTTTGCCTCCGTCTCCAGCTCTGTCATCCGTTTGCGGTCGGCTTCCGGCAGCAACGAAATCACCCGCCCGTTCGGTGTCTTCCAATTCTTCCAATCGAGCGCCGGTTCAAAGATTGCCCGGAACCGGTAGTAATCGAGCTGCGAGATTGGATCGTGACGGTGATCGTGGCATTGCGCGCAACCCACCGAAAGCCCGAGCAACGACGTCGAGACAATCTTGATGGTGTCCGCCACCACCGCGTTTCGGGCCGCCTTTTGATCCGTCGCGAAAGTGGTGCCGTCCGGTGCCATGCGCAGGAAACCGGTGGCAGTCACGAGTTCCACCGCTTCGGCCGGGAGGTTCTTCAACGGCGGTCTGGCCAGTTCGTCCCCGGCCAGTTGTTCGCGGACAAACCGGTCCAACGGTTTGTCCGCATTGAGCGACCGGATCACGTAATCCCGGTAGCGATAGGCGTGCTTCCGTTCCGTGTCCCGGTCGTCGTAGCCCTCCGAGTCCGCGTATCCCGCCACGTCGAGCCAATGGCGTCCCCACCGCTCACCGTAGTGGGGCGAATTCAGCAACCGTTCGACCACCCGCTCGAACGCTCCCGCCGAGGTGTCCGCCACAAATGCGTCCACCTCCTCCGGCGTTGGCGGCAAACCGGTCAGATCAAAGGTCGCGCGTCGGATCAACGTCGCTTTGTCCGCTGCGGGCGAAAATCCCAACCCGCGCGCCCGGAGCTTCGCCAGCAGAAATGCATCAATCGGCGTGCGTACCAAGTCCATGGCTGGCGGGGCAGGGCGCGCGCCCGCGTGTGTGCTCGGATCGAGTTGGGTTGGCCCGGATTCTGGAGCTGCCGAAATCGTCGGGACCGGCGGACGCCGCAGCGGTTGAAACGCCCAGAACTCGCGTTCTTCCTCCGTGAAGTACGGCCCCTTTCCCAAGGACTCCGGCTCCGCTCTTGCGGTTTTCGCCCCGGTCGCCACCCAGCGCCGCAAAGTTTCGACCTGCGCCGCCGTGAGCTTCTTCTCCCCCTTCGGCATCTCCCCTTTGGCCACCTGCTCGATCAGGGGACTGCGCTCCGGATGCCCGGGCACGATCGCCGGTCCCGAATCCCCGCCTTTCACCAAGAACCGCTGCAAGCGCACATCCAGTCCGCCCTTCAACTTTTCACCCTCCCCGTGACACGCGAAACAATGCGCCTTGAGGATCGTCCGCACCTCCCGTTCAAACGTAAGTTCCGCTCCGACCGCTCCGGTGGCCAGCGCCACGCCGGCGCAGCCGAGCATCGTTCCCGTGAACCGGGCGAGCCGCCGCGAAATCGAAATCACCCTCACCCGACGAACCCCCTTCGGAACGATTCACGTCGTGTCAATCTGCTGGACCCCGCGCGCGGAAGCGCATCCCACGAGTCTCCCTTTGCATGCGATTGGGTAGCTACCCGCAGCGAGCTTCGCAATCCCTTGCCAGGGTTGGGCCGATCGCCCGGCCTACGAAGAGATTTTGAACGCATTCGCCCGCACCCTTTTCTCCAGCGTTGTGGACGGATACCTCTTGAAAATCTGGCGGATCTCCGTGAAGCCGCAGTTGAAGCTCTTCCTCGTATCGGCGTTGACGCGGTTTCGGCGTCCTGAGACCGGCGGCCCCGCGGACGATCGATTCCAAACCAGTTCTCAATCCGCCGGGGTCCAGCCGCTTTCCGCCAGGCTTTGGGAGTCGCAATTTGGAATCAGGGATGCGACCCGTGTCTGAATAAGTCTTGCTGACCGGACGTGGAGGCGGATGTTT
>CAZUUP010000014.1:0-25780 GCA_964623105.1 uncultured Akkermansia sp. | reverse complement strand
GCCGAGGAGTTCATGGCCGTCGCGATTGGTGAGGCGGGGGTCGGTGAAGGGATCGAGGCCGAGAAGCTGCCCGAGGAGCTGGAGACGTTCCTGGTCGAGGGCGCGTTGGCGGGCGGTGCGTTCACGCTGGCGGGTGAGGAGGGTCGAGCCGCTGCTCCAGAAGGGGTCGGGATCGGCGGCGGCGAGTTCGGCGGCGCGGGTCTCGAACGATTTGGAAACATCGGCAATGATGATGTTCTGGACGGTACGCTCGGGACAGCCGAATTTCCGAAGGTTGGCAATGTAGGCCGGATACTCGGGGGCTTCGATCTGGCTCCAATGAAAGGAGATGGTCGGGGGAGGATTGGTGGCGGGCGGGGGAGCGGGGGCGGCGGCGCGTTGGAGACGCCACACGGTGTTGGTAACGACGCGATTGACGATGGGGGCGGCAGCCTTGGGCGGGGGCGGCGAGAAGGCGATGCGGGCGTTGAGGTAGAGCAACGCCACGTTTAGTGCGACCGAGAGCAGGATGACGGCCAGGGTCTTCATGCGGCGGCGGAAAATCAGCCAGCACGAGAAGCGTAGCAGTGCCGGGCAGGCGGCGGCAATGCGCAAAGGAGGCGCGACAAGAACGAAGAAACAACGCGTCGCGAGGGGGCATGCTCTGGCAAACGGCGCCGCTGGTGCCCGCCGCACGAAGGCCCACGCCTGCTCAGAACCGCAGAGTGATCTGCGGGCGGACGATATAGAACGCTGGGCCGCAGTGTTTGCTTGCGCGGTGGCGGCGACGCCCGGATTTTAGCGGACGAATGGGCAACAAATTCTATGTTCCCGGCGAGGAGCGTTCCGGCAAGGTGAACGATTTGTTCGCGACGATTGCCCCGCGGTACGACCTGATCAACGACCTCCAGAGCTTCGGCGTTCACCGCTGGTGGAAGCGTCGGCTGGTCGGTCTGGCGGCATTACCGGCCGGCGAACGGTTGCTGGATTTGTGCTGCGGCACGGGGGACGTGGCGCAGGCGGGAGCGCGGACAGGAGTGCGGGTGTGCGGCCTGGATTTCAGCGGCCCGATGTTGGAGGTGGCGCGGCGGCGAGGACTGGCGAACACGGGCGGACGGGGGCCGGCTTGGTTGCGGGGCGATGCGCTGCGGTTGCCATTTGCGGACGGGGTGTTTGGGGCGGTGACGATCAGTTACGGTTTGCGGAACCTCGCGGACATCGACGCCGGGATTCAAGAAATGCTGCGAGTGCTGCGACCGGATGGCAGGCTGCTGGTGCTGGATTTTGCGAAGCCGCGCAACCGGGTGTTGCGGTGGGCGTATTTTCAGTATCTCCGCCGGTTGGTGCCGGTGTTTGGGCGTTGGTTTTGCGGCGACCCGGCGACCCATGCCTACATTTACGAATCGTTGCTGCATTATCCCGACCAGGAGGCGCTGGCAGGGCGATTGCGAAAGCAGGGTTGCCGGGACGTACGCGTAATCAATCTGGTGGGCGGCTGCATGAGCATTCATGTGGCGACGAAAGGCGGTCGCCATGGGGCGTGATGCGAAAAAAACAGGGTGAAAATTTGCGCGGACGCCAGGAATGAGGTATTTATTCCCGCCTGCAAATGCGCGTTTTCAACGCGTAGGAGCGGGTCAGGGTAACAAAGCAACCAAAGAGAGGCAAAGCAGCTGTGGGTGTGGTTTTCACACCGGGAGAAGGTCGGGATCGACGCAGGCACAAGGGGTTTCGCGCTGTTCAATCGGCGGGCGATTCGGTAACGTAAGAGGCAAAAACAACATACCGATTATGCCCATTTACGAATTCGCGTGTCCCAAATGCCGGGTCGTTTTCAACTTCCTCTCGAAGCGGGTTAACCCCGCGCACCTGCCCACCTGTCCCAAGTGCGGCAACAAGAAAATGGTCAAGCAGATGAGCCGTTTTGCGATGCCGCGCGGGGCCAAGGAGCCGACCGAAACGCCAGCGGGCGGGGAGGCGGGCGAAGGCGAGCAAGCGCCGATGCCCAACTTCGACGATCCGCGGGTCCGCCGCGCCATGAGTGAAATGGAGGGCGCGATGGACCATCTTGACGAGAACAATCCCAAGCACATGGCCTACATGATGCGCAAAATGAAGGAACTGATGCCCGCGGGCACGGTGCCGAAGGATTTTGATGTGGCCGTGAAGCGCCTCGAAGCCGGGGAGGACCCGGAGAAGATCGAGGAGGACATGGGGGATGTGTTCAAGGAGATGATGGGCGGCGAGGGCGACGAGGGCGGGGCGGGCGGGGGCGGTGGATACTCCCACGATGCGGGCCTTTACGACTACTGACAGGAAACTACATGGGATTGACCATTCATTACGAGTTCCAAACCCGAAACCTCAACACCACCGCAGCACGCGGGTTACTCGAAAGCCTGCGCCGGGCGGCACTGCATCTGCCCTTCCAGTTCGTCGGGAGCGCCATCGAGGAATTCACGGGGGTCCAGTGCGCCAATGAAGATCCGCATGACGACCTGCGGTGGCTGAAGCTGCAAGCATCGCGTTACCTCGCACGGGGGGAGAGCTACTACACCATCCAGCCCACGCACATCCTGGCGCTGGTGACTTCGCCGGGGAAAGGTTCGGAGCCGGCAATCTTCGGACTGTGCCGCTATCCCGAGACGACCGTCATCGAGGGCGAGACGGTTTCAACCCAGCTTGCGGGTTGGTCGTGGGCGGGATCATGCAAGACCCAGTACGCCAGCAATCCGGCCATTGGCGGGGTGCATAATTTCCTGCGCTGCCATCTGTCGGTGATCAGCCTGCTCGATTCGGCCCACCGACTTGGCTTGGTCAAGAAAGTTAGTGACGAGAGCGGTTACTGGGAGAAACGCGACCGGAAGGAACTTACGCGCACGGTGGACAAATGGAACTGCATGATGGCCGGGTTCGCGGGACGACTGATCGATGAATGCGGCGTGCGCGTGAAGGCGGCAATCACGGAGTATCCGAACTTTGAGCATCTGGAGGCGCTTGCGCAGGTGGAGCGATAACCGGGCAGGATACGAGCGGCAACTGAGCAAACGGTCGGACCAGGGAGGTCCGGCCGTTTTTGTTTTTGCCCGTCGCGCCACGGCTGGAGAGCTGGCACAGCGGTAAACTGGCAGTTCGCGCGGCCGCACGGCGATTGGGGAGGCGCACGGCGCGCCTTGGCCGCAGAAGGAGGCGGGCGGAAAACGCCTCCCGGAGCGAGGAACTCGCGACTTGTCCCGGAGCGGAGGATCGGGCTATCGTCCCGATAACTCCCACATCCATCCTCTCCGATGAACATTCACCACCTTGAACTTTTTTACTATGTAGCGCGCTTTGGCGGCATCAGCGAGGCGGTGCGCAACATCCCGTACGGCATCCAACAGCCAGCGGTGAGCGGCCAGATTCTGCAACTGGAGGAGTCGCTCGGAACCTCGCTGTTTCAACGGCGCCCGTTTCAACTGACGCCGCAGGGTCAGGAGCTGTACGACTACATCAAGCCGTTCTTCTCAAATCTGACCGCGATGGCGGACAAGTTGCGGGGCGGGGTCGAGCAGCACATCCGCATCGGCGCGTCGGAGATCATTCTCCGGGATCATCTCCCAAACGTGCTGCGCGTCGTGCGGCAGCAGTTCCCCAAGCTGAAGGTGACCCTGCGCGAGGGGTATCATCCCGAGTTGGTCGGCTGGCTCGCGGCGCAGGAACTGGACGTCGCCATCACGCTGACGGAGGGCAAACCACCCCCGGGAGTGAAACAAATCGCGCTGGTTGAGTTGCCGCTGGTATTGCTGACGGAGAAAAAGGATCCGCTGAAATCGGCGGAGGACCTCTGGAAGCGCGACCGGATCGACGCCGCGCTCATCAGCCTGCCGACCAACGAGGCGATCTACAAAAACTTCCAAGCCGGGTTGGCCAAACTGGGGGTCGATTGGTTTACCGGCATCGAGGTGAGCACGGTGGAGTTGGTCGAGACCTACGTGGCCAACGGATACGGGATCGGCCTTTCAGTGGCGATCCCGGGCCGGCGGATTTCCGAACGGGTGCGTTCGTTGCCGCTGCCCCCGGACACCTTCGCTTCGGTCACCATCGGAGCGCTCTGGCAGGGGCGGGCCACGCCATTGAACCAAACTTTCTTGCAGGTGTTGCAAAAGGCGGCAACGACGGTGCAATAGGAAATTCCGTCCGGGCAGGCGGCGACTTTTTGGGGCAATGACCTTACCGATCCCGGACGACCGTCCCGCCGGGCACCACCACGCCCGTCCCGCGGCTGTGTCGCCGCTGTTGCGGAAGGAGTGTCATGACCCGATGACCCCGGCCGGCCCGGTCAATCAAAGGTCAGCACCTTGAGCCTGGTAGCCTGCTCGATGGTTTGGGCGGTGGCCCGGAGCTCTTCGGTTGTTAGTTTGGTGGCGAACACCTCCGGGGTCGGGCGGGCGATGGTGTAGGCATGGACCTCCTTGATGCGCCCGCCGTGCTGGACAATGTCATTCAATCGCTGGCAGTAGGCGGCCAGTTCTGGCCCGGGCATGGACTCGCCGTGGACCTTGAGGAAAAGGCTTTGAATCACGATGGGCCGGACCTGCGCGGTTTCGAGGAGGTTCTTGAGGATGCGCTCGAAGCGGATGTTGGTGCGGTTGACGAGCCGGAAATAGGGCTCGGTCCCGGCATCGAGCTTGGCCCAGACTTCGCCGTTGTTGGCGTCCATCAAGGCCAGTCCGCGCTTCACATCGGCCTTGTCGAGTCCGGCGGAGTCGGTGATGAGGACGAGCTTGGCCCCGGCCAGACCTTCCTGTTGTTTCACTTCAGCGACCACCTGAACGCACTCGGAGAAATTGTGGATCATGGTGGGCTCGCCATCGCCGCTGAAGGCGATGTCCTTCACCTCACGGGTGAGCCAAGGCACTTCGCAAAATTTCGGTTCGCGGGCGAGACCGCCGTCGCGGGCCAAACGAATGAGGGCGACCAACTCGTCCCGCAGTTGCCTGATATCCACTTGCGAAACTTTGCCCGGCAGGCGCCGGTCCACCTCGCAGTAAATGCAGTCGAAATTGCAAATCTTGTCGGGGTTGAGATTCACGCCGATCGACAGTCCCCGGGAGCGGCGGGAGATCACGGGATAGACGAACGTGAAATCGGTGAACTGCCGTGAGTGGTCCTGCACGGCGGCCAAAGTGTTTTTGATTTGAAGGGCTTCCCCAGACATGCAGCCAAGGTAGCGCGCGGGCGGGGCTGAGGAAACGAAGAATATTTCCGGCACGTCCGGGTTGCGGGCCGAAGCGACCCCAACGATTGCGGCAGGCAGGCAAAAACCCTCGATTTAAAAACCGATATGCAGGATGTTCTCCGGTGTTCAGCAAACACCGCTTATGAAACTGCACCGCAATCTTGTCGCGTGGATTTGGACCCTGGCTTTCGCAGCACCGTCAATTTTCAGCGTCGGCGCGGCCGAGACCGCGACGCGATGGTGGAAAGGCAATCTGCACACACATTCGTTGTGGAGCGATGGCGATGATTTCCCGGAGATGATCATCGGATGGTACAAGGAACGCGGCTATCATTTTCTGGGCATTTCCGATCACAACACCCTGCAGGAGGGCGAAAAATGGGTGACCATCTCCACCAACAAATCCGGCACCCAGGCATGGCAAAAGTATCTGGCGCGTCACGGCGAGCAGTGGGTCGTGCAGCGGAAAGAGAAGGGCCAGACCCAGGTGCGGCTCAAGACGCTCGACCAATACCGGCCCCTGTTCGACGAATCCGGGAAATTCCTGCTGATCTCGAGCCAGGAATTGACGGACCGGTACAAGACCGCCCCTATCCACATCAACGTGACCAACATCCGGGAGGTCATCAAACCCCGCGGCGGCAGCAACGTGCTCGAGGTCATGCAGAACAACATCAACGCGATCTTCGAGCAGCGGCGGCGCACCGGCCAGCCGATGATTCCGCACCTGAATCATCCCAATTTCGGCTGGGGCGTGACGGCCGAGGAATTGATGCAGGTGAGGGGCGAGCGTTTCTTTGAGGTGTACAACGGGCATCCCACCGTGCGGAACGAGGGCGACACCAACCACGCAAGCACCGAGCGCATCTGGGACATTGTGCTGACGCGCCGCCTGGCCGAACTGAATCTCGAGCCGTTGTTCGGGATGGCCACCGACGACTCGCACAACTACCACACCAACGCCATCGGCAAGTCGAATGCGGGCCGGGGCTGGGTGATGGTGCGGGCGGAATCACTGCAACCAGCGGCGCTGGTGGCGGCGCTCGAAGCGGGCGACTTCTACGCCTCCAACGGCGTCGAACTGCTCGACGTCACACGCACCAAGAACCGGCTGGCATTGCGGATTCGCGGTGAGCCCGGGGTCACCTACAAGACCCAGTTCATAGGCACCCGGAAAGGCTTCAACCCCAAGAACGAACCGGTTCGCGCGCCGAATGGCGACCCGCTCCGCATCACCCATCGTTACAGCGCCGACGTGGGCGCGGTGCTCGCCGAGGCAGGCGGGACTGAGGCGGCGTACGATTTGAAAGGCGATGAAATCTACGTTCGCGCCCGGGTGGTTTCGTCCAAGCCCAAAATCAACGGCAGCGTGAAGGATGAGGTTGAAATGGCGTGGACCCAGCCCGTGATCACGGGTGTCAAATAGGGTCGCCCACGCGGCGCCGGCTCAGTCACTCCCCCAAGGAGTCGCTTCAACAAAACCGCCAGTACGGCAACGCCCCGCACCCGGGGGCGCAACTGAACCGTCCACGGCCACGGCGGCCGCAGTTTCCCTGAACAGTCCTTCGGGCCGTCTCCGCGGCCGCTTGCGGCCAGCCACGCAACCTACTTTGACAATGGTTTGGGCTGGGCATTTTCCCATTCCCCGGCACTGACTTTTTTAGCGCCGTGGAGGTGGACGAACACGCCTTTTTTGTTACCGACGACGATGTCGGGCAGGCCGTCGCCATTGACGTCGCCCACGACCACCTGGGTGCCGACGCCCGAGTTGTTGTCGATCTGGTAAGGAATGAAATCAACGCTCTTGTCGGCGTTGCGAACCAGCTTGAACCAATACAGCACCGCAGGCGCGGCCGGCTCGGCGTCGCCGCCCGGACCATGCGCCCAGAAGCGTTTGCCGGTGACGATGTCCTTGAGCCCGTCGCCATCCATGTCCACGACATCCACCGCGTGAAGCTGGGAGAATTTCACGCCGTATTTTGATTCCTCAGGTTTGGCGTTGATGATGGTGTGCTGCTTGAACTGCGCTTCGCCGGCAGCGTTGCGTTCCTTGAGTTGCTCGAACCACGCCAACCCGTAACCATGCGCGACTAGGCTGGTGATCACATCGGGCAGGCCGTCGCCATTGACATCGTAAACGTGCATCTGCGCGCCGCCGACGCCGAAGTTCGCCTTGTGCTGTTTCCACACCGGATCGCCTTCCAGCGACGCGGGCTGTTCCCACCAACCATCCTTGTCGAGCAAGTCCATGCGCCCGTCGCCGTTCACGTCGCCAAAGCCGAGGCCGTGGGTGAACTTGTGCCAGCCGCCCTTGGGCGAGATGGGATGGAACTTCCACTTGGCCGACGGGTTCTTCCAGTCTGGCGCGAAATAGCCGAGGAAACCGCCCGAGGAACAGACGATCACCGGCTTGCCCGTACCGAGCAGATCGCCCCAGGTCGGCGATTCATTGTCCACGGAGTCGGCAACTTTGTGGCGTTTCCAATGAGTCTTTGAGTCAATGCCAGCCTTGCCGGGGTTCTCGTACCATGAGGCGTCCAAGCCGGGGAAGCCATACACAATGATGTCCGGATAGCCATCGCCATTGAGATCGTGGGTGAAGGTGAAAAAGTTGTCCGAGTAGGCGTTCTTCGTGCCGAGGCCGCCCTCGAAGCCAGGGATCTTCTCCTCCTTTCCATCCGCGCCCTTCTTCGTGAACGACTTGGTCGCCGGATAGAATTCGTGGCGTGTCTTGAAGTCCGGGCCCGCATACCAGTACGGGCCGCAGACGATGTCGGGCTTGCCGTCCTGATTGAAGTCGGCGAAATGCGCGCCCTCCGACCAGAACTGGTCGTTCAGATGCAGCTTCTGCCAGGTGTGGAGGGTGTGATCAGCGGCGAGCGCGGGCGCAACAAAGGCCCATGCGGCACCCACGACGGCGGAGAGGTGTTTCATGGGTTGTTTGTCGCAAGCGGCGGGGAAGGGGTCAAGGGGATTGGCAGGAAGGCCAGAACCGCGGGCGCCCATAAATTCGGCGACCCGGCCGGAGCATTTCCGGATTTTCGACGTCCAACCTTCCATGAAACGCATTCTCCTTCTGGCGCTCACGCTCTTCGCGCTTCCGCTGCCTGGATTTTCCGCCGGCATCATCATCATCCACGAGGGTCCCAACTGGGGACCGCCGCAGCCGCCGATCATCATCCCGCCGCACCCGATCCCGCCGCGTCCGCCGTGGCCACCCGTCCCACCGCCGCATCCGGTGTTCGCGCCGCTCGAGGTCACTTATCACAAGGTCAATGTCCGCATCACCGACCAGGTCGCGGTGACCACAGTGGATCAGGAATTCTATAACCCGAACCCGCGTCAACTCGAGGGGACGTTCCTGTTCCCCGTTCCCAAGGGCGCGCAACTCGACAAGTTCACGATGGAAATCGGCGGCAAGCCCGTGTCCGCCGAACTCCTCGGCGCCGAGAAGGCGCGAAAAATTTACGAGGACATCGTGCGCTCCATGAAGGACCCGGCACTGCTGGAGTATTCCGGCCGCGATCTCTTCAAAGTCCGCATCTTCCCCATCGAGGCCCATGCCCGGAAACGCATCACGCTCGCCTACACGCAGGTGCTCAAGTCCGACTCCGGCCTGCTCGCCTACACCTACCCGATGAACACGGAGAAGTTTTCGGCGCGCCCCATTAAATCCGTCAGCCTCAAGATCGAAATCGAAGCCCAGCGCCCGCTTAAAACGCTCTACTCGCCGAGTCACAACGCCGAGATTCGCCGCAGTGGCGAACGCCGCGCCGTCATCGGTTACGAGGCCAGCGAGGTCCGCGCGGACCGCGATTTCCAGGTGCTTTTCAGCTTTGGCCATGAGGATGTCGGCGCGAGCCTGCTCACGCATCGCACCGCGAAAGGCGAGGGCTATTTCCTGCTCCTGGCGTCCCCCGGTGTCACGGTCAAGGAGGACAAGGTCGTGAAGAAGGATGTCACCTTCGTGCTCGACACCTCCGGTTCGATGGCCGGCGCCAAGCTCGAGCAGGCCAAAAAGGCCCTCGCCTTCTGCATCGAGAATCTCAACGACACCGACCGCTTCGAGATCATCCGGTTCGCAACCGACACCGAGGCGCTGTTTGACCGGCTCACAGACGCCACGGCCGACACCCGCAAGCGCGCCCACGAATTCGTCCGCAACCTCAAGCCGACCGGCGGCACGGCCATCGACGATGCGCTGAAAAAGGCCCTGAGCCTGCGCCCCGACAAAGGTGACCGGCCGTTCGTCGTGATCTTCCTCACCGATGGTCTGCCGACCGTGGGCGTGGTGGACGCGGACAACATTCTCGCCAACGCCCTGCGCGCCAGTGCCGGCAGCACGCGCGTCTTCTGCTTTGGCATCGGCAACGATGTGAACACGCACCTGCTCGACAAGCTCAGCGATGCCACCCGCGCCTTCAGCACCTATGTCCTGCCCGAGGAGGACATCGAGGTCAAAGTCTCGAACTTCTACACCAAGATCAAGGAACCCGTCCTCGCCAGCCCGAAGCTCGCGTTCCCCGAAACCATCCGCGCCACCAAGCTCTATCCGGCGCCCGTGCCGGACCTGTTCAAGGGCGAACAGCTCATTCTCGCCGGTCGTTACGAGGGTGCCGGCAACGGCAAACTCGTGCTCGAAGGCTCGGTCAACGGCGAAACGCGCAAATACACTTACGAAGTGAAGTTTCCCGCCGAGGCCGCCGACAACGATTTCATTCCGCGCCTGTGGGCCACGCGCCGCGTCGGATACCTGCTCGATGAAATCCGGTTGCGTGGCGAGAGCAAGGAATTGAAGGACGAGGTCGCCGACCTGGCCCGCCAGTTCGGCATCGTCACGCCCTACACCGCCTATCTGATTCTCGAGGACGAAGACCGCCGCAACATCCCGCGCAGCGCCCAGAGCCTGCCCACTCTGCAGCAAGATACCGCCGGCAAACGTGAAATCGCCCAAGCCTATGAGTCGCTCCGTCGGGACAAGGACGGGGCCGCCGCGGTAGCTGGCGCACGTGCCGGTTATCAATTGAAGGCCGCGCAATCGGCGGCCGATGGCATTGCCCTCGGGGCGATTGAGGCCAATCGCGCCCTGCCACCGGCGGCAGGACCGGCCAACGCAAGTTCCGCGACCCATTGGTTCTTTCGATCTGAAGCGCGCAAAGGCCTCGCTACGCCGACCACCGGCGCACCGGTCGCCACCGCCACCACGGCGCCGACAGGCTCCGCGATCCCGGCCCAGCCGTTGTCCCAGTTCGTCCGTGGAAAAACTTTTTACCAGAATGCGAACCAATGGATTGATGCCGAGGTGCAGAAACTCACGGCACCGAAGCCGGTCCGCGTGCAATTCAACTCCGCCGAGTATTTCGAACTCGGCCGGCGTCACCCCGAAGCGTTGCCATGGCTTGCACTCGGGTCGCGCGTCCAGTTCGTGATCGCCGGAACGCTCTACGAGATTCACGAGTGAAGCTGCGGTCAGCTCAGACTGTGTGAAAGCGTGGTCGCCGAAGTGAGGAGGCGGATGGAACTTACGCGAACTGCGTGGGAATCCACCCCCTCATGTCGGCGGCTACATCTCGCCCTCTCGCGCCCTTTCGCACCCTCTCGCGTCGTTCCCCACTGCCGTGCGCTTGACGCCGGCACGGCACCACACAAAAGTTCCGACGTGTCCACCATCGCGCCGCGTTCGTTTTTACTGCTAACGCCATGCTGAATTTCCTCCGCCTCGCCTGCGCGATCTGTGGCCTCACGGTGAGCGTCGCCCGCGCGGCCTCACCCGCCGGCCCGGTCGTGATCAACGAGCTTCACTATCACCCCGACCGCAAGACCGAACCGGCCGAGTTCGTGGAATTGTGCAACCCCAGCGCCGATCCCGTGCGCCTGGCCGGATGGAGCTTCTCCCACGGCATCCACTACACCTTTCCCGACGATGCCGTGATCGCGCCGGGCGCCTATCTGGTCGTGGCGGAAGATCCGGGGTTTCTGCAAAAGAAATTCGGCATCCCCGCGCTCGGTCCGTATCGCGGACATCTTTCGAGCAAGGGCGAACGCCTCACGCTCTGCGACGCGGCGGGCAAGGTCGTGAACCAGATCGCGTTTCAAACCGGCTTCCCGTGGCCGGTCGTCGGCGGCAAGCCCGGCTACTCGATCGAACTCCTCAACCCGACCTTCGACAACACACTCGGCGGCAACTGGCGCGCATCGGTCGCGGGAAATTTTTCCCCGACGTCCGCGTCCACGCCCTCCGCTAGCGGCTCCGCGCTCATCCCGCAGCGCGCATCCTGGCGCATGTTCAAGGGCACGCGCGAAGCCTCGCAGCCCGCCGCCGCCTGGCGTGCGCCCGAGTTCAACGACTCGCAATGGCCGCCCGCCAACCTCCCCGCCGGCTACGGCGAAGACTTTCTCGCGACACGCCTGAACGACATGCGTGGCCGCTATTCGTCGGTCTATTTCCGCCGCGCGTTTGTCGTGGAAAATCCCGCGTCCATCGCCGCCCTCCAGCTCGATGCGCTCTACGACGACGGTTTCAATGTCTGGATCAACGGCACGCACGTCCTCGGCGAGAACGTCCCCGGCCCCGAGCCGCCGTTCAACGCCACCGCTCCCAGCGCGCGCGAAGATCACACTTACCAGACCTTCGATCTCCCCGCGCCGCGCGGCTACCTGCGCCGGGGCACCAACGTCATCGCCGTTCACGCGCTCAATTCCTCGCTCGGCGAAAGCAGCGATTTCTTCTTCGACGCCCGCCTGCGCGCGGCGACCGGCGGCTTCTCCCGCGGCCCCACGCCCGGCGCGCCGAACGCCGTCTTCACCCCCGTCGCGCCGCCGGTTTTCCACAGCGTCACCCATTTGCCGCAGCAACCGAAATCCGGCGAACCCGTGCGCCTTATCGCGCACCTCACCAGCACTGGCGCGCTGTCGAATGTGACCGCGCTGATTCAACTCGTGAACCCCGGCGGCTACATCGAACTCACCGACCCCGCGTATCAAACCAACTGGACCGCCGTGCCCATGCACGATGACGGCCGCGACGGCGACGCCACCGCGGGCGACAGCCGCTTCACCGCGCTGTTGCCGGCCACGCTGCAAACCCATCGCCGTCTCGTGCGTTATCGCGTCACGGCGACCGATGCCGCGGGGCGCTCCGTGACCGTGCCCTACGCAGACGACCCGCAGCCGAACTTCGCCTACTTCGTTTACGACGGCATCCCCGCATGGCGCGCGGCCATCGAACCCGGCGGCAAAGATCCCAAACGCGCCGCCGTGACAACCTTCAGCGCCGACACGCTGCGGCAGGTGCCCGCCTATCATCTCATTGGGAAAAAATCCGCCGTCGAAGGCGCGACCTGGACCGAGAAATACGGCGGCGACGCCTACAAATGGCTCGGCACGCTGGTCTATGACGGCCACGTCTATGACCACATCCACTACCGGGCGCGCGGCGGCGGCTGGCGTTACGCGATGGGAAAAACCATGTGGAAATTCGCCTTCAACCGCGGCCACGACCTCGCGGCCCGCGACAATTACGGCCGCCCCTACGACACCAAATGGACGCGGCTGAATCTCGGCGCGTGCATCCAGCAGGGCAATTACGGCCATCGCGGCGAGCAGGGAATGTTCGAGTCCGCCGGCTTCAAGCTCTTCAACCTCGCGGGCCTCGAGGCCCCCGCGACGCACTTCGTTCACTTCCGCGTCATCACCGACGCCGTCGAGGCCGACCCGGCCAATCAATTCGAGGGCGATTTCTGGGGCCTGTATCTCGCGGTCGAACAGCCCGGCGGCCGCTTCCTCGACGAACACGATCTGCCCGACGGGAACTTTTACAAAATGGTCGGCGGCAGCGGCGAGTTGAACAACCAGGGACCGCGCGCCGCCAGTGACAAATCCGATCTGAATCAATTCCTCCGCACCTACACCGGCACCCGGCCGGCCGACGCCTGGTGGCGCACGAACCTTGATCTCCCGCGCTACTTCAACTACCGCGCCGTCGTTGAGGCCATCCACCACTACGACATCGATGAGGGCGCGGGGAAAAACTACTTCTACTACCTGAGCCCGCAGACCGCGCGCTGGTCGGTGCATCCGTGGGACCTCGACCTGACCTGGGCCGACTCGATGTACGGCGGCGGCCAGGATCCGTTTCGCGACCGCGTCCTCCCACGCCTGGCGTTCAATCGCGAATATCAAAACCGCGTGCGCGAACTCCGCGACCTGCTCCTCAACGACGATGAAGGCTGGCGCGTGATCGACGACCTCGCCGCGCTGATCAATCGCGGCTCGCCGTCCTTCGTCGAGGCCGACCGCGCGAAATGGGACTTCCATCCCGCGCTCGTGAAATACTCACACTCCGGCAACGGCGGCCACGGCCGCTTCTACCAGGCCGCGCCGACGAAGGACTTCGCCGGCATGGTGCGCTTGATGAAGGACTACCTGAAACGCCGCGGCGCTTGGATGGACGCCACGCTCGCCAACGACAAGGCCATCCCCGCCACGCCCGCCGTGACCGCCGTCGGTCCGCCCGATTTTCCCCGCAAACACCTCCAGTTCCGCTGCGCCCCCTACGCCGGCACCAACCCCTTCGCCGCGCTGCAATGGCGTCTCGGCGAAATCGCCCCCGCCGCCGACACCGCGCCAAAATACGAAGTCACCGCCGTGTGGGAATCTCCGAACCTCACCACCTTCAACGCCGAACTTACCGTCCCGCCCGACGCCGTGACCGCCGGCCACACCTACCGCCTGCGCGCCCGCTTCCAAGACACCACCGGCCGCTGGAGCCACTGGTCCACGCCGGTGCAATTTACGGTGAAGAAGGGGAAGTGAGGCCAACCGCGGGGAGCGCATGCCGTCGGCGTGCAGTTTTTGGCGGCCCGCCGAAGACTTCGTTCCAAAAACTTTTCTCCGTTCCCGAGAAGGCAGACCGGGGAACGACGGTTTGGGCGGGCCGCCACAAACCGGCACGCGGGCCGCGTGCGCTCCCCACCGTGGGAAATCCGCTTCCTCACGTCGGCGGCTACAATTCACCGCGCCGAGGCGCTCAGCCATTTTTCCCAGTCGGCGACCACGTTGCCGAGGCGGGCGTCGAAGGTGTTTTCGAGAATCAGGGTGAGGTAATCGGCGACGAACTGCGGCAGTTGCGCGCGCTGGGCGAACAGTTCGCGGGCGAGTGCGGGGTCGCGCTGGCGGCGGGCGGCGAGGGCGAATTCGCGCGGGTGATCCTTGGCCGCGGTCTGCCAGACGGGCCGCAGCGCCGCGCTGATCGCCGGGTCGGTGCGCTGGGCGGCGACACCGAGGAGCAGTTCGATGCCGCCGGGAAAACCCGCGGCGCGATAGGCTGCGAAGGCCGCGTCACGTTCCGCGATCGCGCGAATCCACGCGGCGCGTTCCGTGGGCGAACTGCTCGCGCTGAGCGCGCCGGCGGCCTTCACGCAGCCCGCCGGGTCCACGAGCGCAAACAGGCCGATGCCCGCCTGTCGCACGCGCAGGTCGGGATCGCGCACGGCTTTCGTCGCCAACTCGCTCACGCTGGCAGGCGCGGGCGTAGGTGCGGACGCCGCTCGTTTCGCGAGGGTTTCGGCGGCGTTCACGGATTGCAGGCGCGCGAACGCGCTCGTGTGCGCGAAGCCCGCGCTGATGGCGTCGGTGGCCTGCGGATGATTCAGGCGCGCCACCGCGAGCACCGCGTCACCGAAGACATGCGCGTCCTTTTCGTTTTTCAGCAGCGCGACGAGCGCGGCACCCGCAGCGGCATCACCGACGCGGCCGAGCGCTTCGGCGGCGGCGCGGCGGACTTCCCAGTTTGCGTGGCGCAGCAACGGCACGAGCTGGCCGGACAGTTTCCATTCGGGATGAAAGCCCGCAAACCACGCGCCCGCCGACAGCGCCGCGGGGTCGGTCGCGCCGAGTTGCGTGAGCGTACGTTCGCGCTGCTCGTCGGTGCGCGGATCGGCGGGGGCGGGTTTGCGGCGGACGAGAATCATCTGCTCGGCGGCGAGTTCGGGCAGCGTGAGCCAGACGCGGCCGTCGCGAAACTCGTGCGCCTGCGGCACGAGCCGGCTGTCGGCGAATATCTCGACGCTGTGGGGCGCGGCGGGTTCCTTGAGGCCGATGCGCAGATTGCGCCGCGGCGTGGGCTGCATGTTGTGGAGCAAAATCACCGTGCCGTCCGCGGAACTCATAGGCGACGCCATGATGACATTGTCGGAAAGGAGCAGTTCGCGCTCGACCTTGGCCTCGTGCAACGGCTGCGTGAGCGGCGTGCGCGGGAGGTCGGAGAAGATCGGGTGATTGCCGGCCGGCCGGACCTTGCGCGCGGTGTAGGTGAGGCCGACGCGGTGCGCGAGATAAACGACGCGCCCCTTGCCGACGGACGCCTCGAGCCATGCGGGCGAACCATCGTCGTAACGCGCGCGGACGCGGCTGGACGCGGGGTTCGTGACTTTTCCCAGGCCGTTGGTGACGACGCTGTGCGCGAGAAAATCAGCCTGGCCCTTCACCGGCTCGATGCGCGGCGGCGCAACCGCAATGGCACCTGGTTTCACGGGTGCGGCACGTTTCGACGGCGCGATGAGCGCGTCGCCCGACGGCAGTTCACGCTCGATGCCGGTCAGCGTTTTCACCAAGTCACCCGGCTCGTTGAATTCGTTGCGGGCGAGCGCATCGGCGCAGGTCCAGAGCAGTCCGCCGGATTGGGTCCACATTTTGATGCTGTCCTGCGCGGCGGTGGCGACGACGGGATCGAGCACGTAGAGCGCGTCGTAATGTTGCAGCGCGCCGGACGCGACCTGTTCCTCGGTCACCAGCTCGGGCTGGAAGTACTCGTGCGAGAGCGCGAGGAAACTCGCGCGTTTGTCGGCGAAGCTCGATTGCGCGTTCCAATATTCGTTGGCCATCGAGTAGAGCATCGCCACGCGGCTCGGGCGCATCTGCGAGCGCGCGAGCACGTCATCGACCTGCGCGGCACGGTTGTTGATGAGGTGCGCCTGACGGTAGGAGCCTTCATCTTCGGACCAGTAGCCCTCGGTGACGGCGTAGCTGGGGCCGAAGTTCCAGTAGCTGATCACGCGGGCGTTGTTCCCCAGCATCGTGTAGGCGCGCAGCGTCGAGGGGCCGACGCAGTGCATCATCGGATGGTTGAGCGGCTCCTGGCCGTAACGACGCGCGCCGGCGTTGTACGGAGCGATGCTGAACGCGACGGCCTGGTGGCTGTCCCAGAACCAACTGCCGAGCGACATCCAGTCGCTGATGCCGGGCGTCATCGCCGAGCCTTGCGCGAGCTGGAACGTGTCGAGCGGCTGCTCGCTCGGGAAGTAGAGCGAATGCCCGCTGAGTGCGACGTAGCCGCGCATCGCGGGATTGGGCGCGTGCTGGTGAATCGCCTCGGCCGCGAGATTGAACATGCGCGCCGTGAGATAGCCGCTGAACTTACGGCTCCAGTAGAACAGCCGCGCGTCCGCCGGACTGCTCACCAGCGCTGGCAGCGTGAGCATCCGGACGTCGTCCCACGATTTTTTGCCGAACAGCTCGGGCTTCACGCCTTGCGCGGCGGCCCATTTGCGAAAACCGGCGTGCGCCTCCTTGATGCCGCCTGCGGGCAGCCAGTCTTCCTCGACGTGCTTCTCCAAAGATTTTGCGACAGCGGTTTTCTTGGCGTCGCCGGTCAGGTCATCGAGCGCGGAATCGTCGAGCGCGGCCTTGGGCTTGGGCGCTTCGGCGGTATCGGGCTGACCGCTCAGGAGACGCTCGTCGGGGCGCACGGGGCGCACGCGTAACTCGCGAATGGTCTTGGCCGCGCCGGTGAAACCAAAGCCGCCGCGCGGCGCGAGATCGGTGTGCTGCTGGATCAGTTTGCCATTGATGAACAGCGCGGCATTGCGGCCGTGATGGACGATCTTCACCGCCGTGCCCGAGGCAGCGATGCTTGCGCCGGGAATGGTCAGGCCGGTCGAGGAATTCCCGCCCCGGTCAGTGCGGCCCGCGACGATGTTCACCTCGAGGCTCGGGCTGACGCGGCCGAGATGCCAGTAGGCGTAGCGCTTGGGATCCTGCGCGTCATCCAGCGCGACGCGGATGCCGATCCATTGGCCGTGCTTCTCGATGCGTGTCTCGAGCACGGAATCCTGGAGATCGACACGGCGCGTGTTCAAGTCGCTGCCGCCGCCCACGTCTTCCCACTTCTCGCCGCGCTCATCTCGTCCGAAACGCCAGAAGGGCGCAGTCATTTCACCACGCGAGATTTCGCCGGGTTCGTCCGCGATCTGAAAGGTCGTTGTGCTCGCGTAGAAGTCGCGGGACTTGGAGAAGAAGTCGCGGTAGTGCGCATCGTATTTGCGTTTCGCATCAGCTTCATCGAAGGGCAGAAATGCGGGCGGCCAGTAGTGTCCGCCCTGGCTCGACCAGCCGTAGAGCTGGCGGAATTTAATATTTTCGTAGCCGGCGCTGACGGAGTTCATGCCGAGCAGGCGCAGGGTTTTGTTCATGTAATCCGCGCACTCGCCGGTGGCGTTGCCCCAGCCGTTCCCGAAATAAAGATCGCCGCGCGTGAGCGGAAAAAGTTGCTCGCCGGTTGCGCGCAGGGCGAAGTCGTAATGCTCGCGGGCGTGCTCGCGCAGCGTGCGCAACTGGTGGAGTTGCGTCTCGAAATCAGTCGCGAGCGAGATGTGCAGTCCCTCGGGTTCGTGCCAGTCGATCTCGCGCAGGACGTTGTCCTGATGCGGGAAGACGGCGAACTGCGTCGCGCCCGCGAGGTCGGCGGCAGGCTTCGCGGCCCCGTTGAGCGTGAGGGAAAGATGCGCCTGGGCGGCGCCGAAAGCCGGGGCGCGCTCGATGTCCTGCAGGCGATACCAGCGCGTGAAACCGGGCTGAACGTGAGCTTCGGCAGTCTTGGCGTGGAGCCGCGCCGGGTTGAGCCAGGCGACGGGCGTGGACCACGGATCGGAATGGATGCGCATGCCGGCGCTGATTTTCAGACCGGTCTTCGGCAGGCGATCGATCCGGAAACGGATATAGCTCGCGCGCGGGGCGTTGAGGTCGCCGATGTAGGGATACGTGAGCTTGTCGGCCGTCGTCAGCATGGCGGCATCGAGCAGCACGGTGTCGGATTTCACGCGGCCAGCGGGGGCGAGGGCGAGCTGATATTCGCCGGGGGCGAGTTCGAGCGTGCCGGCATGCCACCAGTAGAAGGGGCGGGCATCGACGAGTTGTTCGAGGCGGCTGGCGCTCACCCAGTCGTCGGCGGTGCGCGCGCCGGCGATCTGGCCCTTGAGATCTTTCAGTTCGAGATCGAGGTCGTCGGTGGCGCGTTTGCCGATGCGCGTGGGATCGTTTTTACCGCCGCCTTCGATGGCGACTTCCTTGTACACGCCGCTGCTGGTGGCCTGTTTCGCGTAGGCCTTGAAGGCATCGGGGCCGCCGAGTTTCACCGAGCCGGAGCCGTCGGCGATAAGGGTTTCGAGGAGAGGCTTGGCGCTTTGCGCGGCGGTCGCGGATGTGAGCGTGACGTTCAGTGGCGCGGAGAAACCCTTGTTCACGCCGACGCGCAGCCAGATCGCGTAGCGGCCGGCGTGCTTGATTGGCAGCGGTGCGATGACAGGCCTGGAGAGCGAGAGCGCGGTGCCGTCGAGTTGCGCGCCTTTGTCGCGGAGCAGCTCGGGTTTGGCAGCGGGGGTTGTGGCGGGCGAAGTCGCGGGTGGAACGCGGAAATCGCCGGGGCGCACGACGAGGAGATGGGAATTGTCATGCGGACTCGGGCCACCGGGACCGTCGAGAAACGCGGACGCGACGCCGGGCAGAAGCAGGGCGGCAGCGAAGGCTGGCACACGGAGCAAATTGCGGATTTTCATCGGGGCGGTTTTGCGTGCCGGCTGACGACGGAGACAGCCGGCGGTCGAGCAGGAAACGGCAAATACGGGCGTTGGACGGAGAAACGCGGGATTTCGTCATTTGCAGCGGTGGAATCGGCGGTGAAATGGGTTTGACCGGAGGCGGGCGAACGACTAACTAGGAGTGGTAATGAATCGGAACCTGCGACTGCTACTTACGGACGTGCTGCTTACGGGCGGCGCGGCAGTTGGGTTCTGACTCGGATCAACCGGATTTCACGACCCCACCTGCCCGACGGCGGTGGGGTCTTTTTGTTTTCGATTCCACGGTCCGCCGGGCGCAGGCTGCGGAAGCCGGACGGCAACAGACGAAAAGTTATGAAAAGCAACCGCATCATCATATTTGACACCACGCTCCGCGACGGCGAGCAATGCCCGGGCGCGTCCATGAACCTCCGCGAGAAGCTCGAGGTGGCCCGGCAACTGGCGCGGCTGAAGGTGGACGTCATCGAGGGAGGTTTTCCGGTGATCAGCGACGGAGATTTCCAGGCGGTGCAGACGATCGCGAAGGAGATCAAGGGGCCGATCATCGCCGGTTTGGCGCGCTGTGTGGCGAAGGACATCGACGCAGCCGGAGCGACCGTGAAGCCGGCGGGAAAACGCGGGCGCATCCATGTGTTTCTGGCCACCTCGAAGATTCACCGGGAGTTCAAGCTCGGGAAGGCGCAGGACGAGATCATCCGGCTGGCAGTGGAAGGGGTGAAACGGGCGAAGGGGTTGGTGGAAGACGTCGAGTTTTCGCCCGAGGATGGTTCGCGGACGGAGCCGGATTTCCTGATTCAGGTCTGCAAGGCGGTGGTGGCGGCGGGTGCGACCACGGTGAACATCCCGGACACGGTGGGCTGGGCGGTGCCCGAGGAGTATGGCGCGCTGATCGCGCAGTTGCACGAGAGCGTACGGGAGTTTCAGACGGGACGGGCGGTGATCAGCGTGCATTGCCACAATGATCTCGGGCTGGCGGTGGCGAATTCGCTCGCGGCGGTGCGCGCCGGGGCGCGGCAGGTGGAATGCACGGTCAACGGGATCGGCGAGCGGGCAGGCAACGCGGCGCTGGAGGAGATCGTGATGGCGTTGAGGACCCGCAGCGGATTTTTCGGCGGCTACCAGATCGGGGTGAACTCGAAGGAGATCGTCAAAAGTTCGCGGCTGGTTTCGCGCATGAGCGGGCTGGTGGTGCAGCGCAGCAAGGCGATTGTCGGGGAGAACGCCTTTGCCCATTCGAGCGGGATTCATCAGGACGGCATTCTCAAGAAACGGGAGACGTACGAGATCATGGACCCGCAGGAGGTGGGCTGGGGCGTGACGGAACTGCCGCTGACCAAGCACAGCGGGCGGGCCGCCGTGGCGATGCGGTTGCGTCATCTGGGTTTCAAGATGACGGATGCCGATGTGGCGGCGATTTTTGCGCGGTTCAAGGAGATCGGCGACAAGAAGAAGTTCGTTTACGACGACGACCTGGTGACGCTGGTGGAAGGACATATCACGGAGGTGCCGGAGACGTGGTCGCTGGATTATCTGAGCGTGACCAGCGGCAGCCAGACGGTGCCGACGGCCACGGTGCGCATGAAGCGGGCCGGCGCCGGACAGGGCGAGAGCGAGTTGCTGCAAGACGCGAGCATCGGGGACGGGCCGGTGGATGCCGTGCTCAAGGCGATGGACCGGCTGACGAAGACCCGGGGCAAGCTGATGGACTATTCGCTGCGGGCGGTGTCGCAAGGCAAGGATGCGCTGGGCGAGGTGACGGTGAAGGTGGACTTCGACGACGGCAATCTGGTGGTCGGCAAGGGGGCCAGCACGGACATCATCGAGGCCAGCGCACGGGCGTATCTGAATGCCATCAACCGGCATCTGACCGAGCAACAGGAGCGTTCCCGCACTGGCGGGCAGCCGTGAGGCGGGCGGGCGGTCAGGGCTTCCTCTGAAGTTTTCCGACGGAAACGGAACCGCGGACAGACGGGAAACTTTCCGCCGGAAGCATACGGTTGGGACGCGCACGGGTGGCGCGTCAACCGCATCCTCGCGTCTCACACGTCGATCACCGGGCCATTGCCATCGTCGTTGCGTCCTGGGGGTTTCCGCAGCGGTGTCCGCACGCTGGTGTGGGCTTCAACGCGTGTCCCCGTGGCACTGAATCCAGTGAGCCATTGCACGGCGATGGAGACAAAACTGATGACCAAGGCACCCCAAAAAGCAGCGGCGAAGCTGTCCACATGGAACTGTTTCACCACGCTGCCCACGAAGTAGAGCAGCGCCGCGTTGATGAACAGGGTGAAGAGTCCCAGCGTAAGGATGAGCACGGGCAGGGTCAGGAGCATGAGGACGGGGCGGACGAAGGCGTTGAGGATGCCAAGCAAGAGCGACGCAACGATCAGCGCCTGCAAGTTGTCGTAATGAATGCCATCCACGACAAACGTAGCCACCAGCACCGCCAGGGTGTTCACCAACCAGCGCTGGAGAAAGGCGATGAATCCGGTGGTTTGGGCCATGGGAAAGGGGTTCAGCCGGGCCGGACTTGCAGAAACTCGGTCGCAAATTCCGCCCGAAGCTGAACGCTGGCGAGGGCATCTGGCAGCAGGCAGAACTGTCCGGGTCGCAGGTTTACCGTCTGCCCGCCTCCTTCAACAACGAGTCCGCCGTTCAAAACGGCGAGAATGATAAGCCCCGGTTGCGGGCGTTGGCCATGCCAGCCGGCGGATTCGCGGCGGAGAACGACTTCGAAGAGCGGATCGCTGACGAGAGTGGCGGAGCGGGCAGCCGGATCGGCCGCCAACCCGTTGGCAATAAGCGGCGGTTCGAAATCGGCGAAGTCGATCGACGCCAGCGCGGCATCGATGTGCAGGTCACGGGGACGGCCATCGGGACCGGTCCGGTTCCAGTCGAACACGCGATAGGTGGTGTCGGAGTTTTGCTGGATTTCGAAAATCACGCTGCCCGCACCCAGCGCATGTACGCGCCCGCTGGGCAGGAACATGGCATCGCCGGGGCGGACGGAATGACGATGAAAACATTGGGCGACGGTCCCGTCGCGAATCCGGCGTTCGAATTCAACGCGGGTTACCCCCCGACGCAGACCAACAAAAACTGACGCCTCGGCCGTGGCGTCGGCAACGTACCACATTTCGGTCTTGGGTTCCCCACCCAGGCCGGCGGCGAGGGCCGCAGGAGGGTGCACCTGAAGCGAAAGGACATCTTGAGCATCCAGGATTTTGACGAGCAGCGGGAAACGTCCGGCGGCGGCAGGGCGGGCGGATCCGAGGAGTTCGGCGGCGTGGTTTTCCATCAGCCAGCGGAGGGTTCGACCCGCCAGCGGGCCGTTCAAGATTTCGCTGACCCCTTCGGGCCGGTCGGTGATTTCCCACGATTCCCCGACCGGAATGCCGGCGGGAAGGGCCTTGCCGTAAAGACGTTCCAAGTTGCGTCCACCCCAGATACGTTCCTTGAAAATGGGGCGGAAGGTAATTGGGTAAAGCATGGAACGGAGGGGTGCGCCGCTGGCGGCGGGCAATCAAGCAGCAGCGGCGGGTTCCTCGAAGCGGCCTTGGGCGCGGAATTTGGCGTAGCGCTGGCGCATGCGGTCGCCCACGGCAGTGGCGTTGAGGGCGTCCAGATGTTTCAGCAGGTGAGCCTGAAGGGTGGAAGCCATGATGGCGGGATCGTTGTGGGCGCCGCCCAGAGGTTCCGGAATGACTTCATCGACGATGCCGAGTTCGAGGAGGTCAGCGGCAGTGATGCGCAGCGCGGCGGCGGCCTTGGCGGCGGCATTGCGGTCTTTCCACAAGATGGCCGCGCAGCCTTCGGGACTGATCACGGAGTAATAGGCGTTTTCGAGAATGAGAATGCGGTCCGTGACGCCAATGCCCAAGGCGCCGCCCGAACCGCCTTCGCCGATGACGACGGAGATCATGGGGACCTCGAGGAGCATCATTTCCCGGAGATTGACGGCAATGGCCTCGGCAATGTGGCGTTCCTCGGCGCCGATGCCCGGATAGGCACCGGCGGTGTCGATGATCGTGATGATGGGCAGGCCGAAATTGTTGGCCAGGCGCATCAGGCGAAGGGCCTTGCGGTAGCCCTCGGGATGGGCGGACCCGAAGTTGCGTTTGATGTTTTCCTTGGTGTCGCGGCCTTTTTGCGTACCGATGACCATGACCTTGTGGTCGCCGAGGCGCGCAAATCCGCCCACCATGGCGCGGTCGTCGGAGTAAAGCCGGTCGCCGTGAAGTTCAGTAAAGTCGGCGAAGGTGGTGGCAAGGTAATCGAGGGTGAACGGGCGCTTGGGATGCCGCGCCAGTTGAACCCGCTGCCAGGCGGTGAGATTGGTGTAAATCTCGCGCCGGGTGTCGGCGATCTTCCTTTCGATCTGGGCAATCTCGACGTCGAAGCTGATTTCCAGCGAGTGCTTCTCGGGGTGGTTGCGAAGTTCTTCCAACTTGCGCTGGAGTTCAAAGATCGGCTTTTCGAAGTCGAGCTGATGCTTCATGTGGGGAGGATTTTAGGGAGCCAAACCGCCCGGGGCAACGGGGAATTTGGGGGCAGATTTCAGCCATTACTGGGGCAGCCAGTAGATGAGCGCGATCTGGGCGCCCGTGAGGACAATCAGGGCGATCCAGGTGAGCCATTCGCGCCACGCAAGCCGTATCTGGTCGGCCTTGGCGATCCAGAATTGCAGTTTGACGGCGCCAAACTCGATGAGATCGCCGTTGCGCAACAGGATTTCCTTGAACGGCTTGCCATTGACGGTGGCATTCGCGTCGGGCTGGAGCGTCAGGAGAAATCCCTCCGGGAAACGCAGATCGAGGCTGAGATGCTGGTCCCAAACACCGGGATCCTCGAGCCGAAGCTGGGCGGTCGGCGCCCGGCCAACGGTGACGGGAAATCGGGCGGCGGTCTGGGCGGCTCCCGCGCGGCTTCCGGAGAGGACTTTAAACAGCACCATCGATCAGAAACGGCGAGGGACGTAAACCTTCTCGCCCGGGTAAACCGGCAGATCGAGCGTGGAGTCGGCAAGGGCTTTGGTGCAATCGATGCGCTCGACCGTGCCGTTGACACGGGTCAACTCAACTTTGCGCTTGTTGGCAAAATCAGTGAAGCCGCCGGCGGTGGCGATGAGTTTCAGCACCGAGAGTTCGCCGGAATAGAGGTAGCGGTTGGGGAGTTTGACCTCGCCGGAGGCAAAGACGAACCGGTCCTCCGTTTTCACATTCACGGTCATCCGCAGGTAGTATTGCGGGACGTAAAGTCGGCGGATGTCGTCGGCCAATTGGCGCTTGGTCTTGCCGGCGGCCTTGGCCTTCAAGTCAAGATGCACAGTGATCTCGCCATCCTCCGGGATGATGTGCTCCGACTGGATCGGTCCACCAGGGATGTCCGTGAGGGTGACGGTGATCTTGTCACCAGCCCGGAGGTTTTCCGAGGAACCGGAGATGGCTCCCGCCTTGGTGGCGGGTCGCGGACCGGAGTCGGAATCGGAAACGCAGCCGGCACCAAGCAGGAGAACCAGGCAGCTCAACAGGGCAACGCCGGATTTGGAAAGAAAACGCATCATGACGGGGGGAAGCTTAACCAAGCGGCCGCGCACGCTCCATCAATATTTTTGATTCAACTCCCCCGCCGGTTTCGCCGCCAGGGTCCCGCGGGCAGCCGTCTTCGACGGCAAGGCGGGTTCAGGCTGGTTCTCCGACGTATATTGGTAGCCGCTGTAGTAGTAGTAATAGGAATCCTGGGCGATGTTGATGTTGTTCAGAACCGCGCCTGCGAGGTTGCCGCCGACCTTCTCGATGGTCTGCTTGGCGCGGATGCTCATCGCTTGGGGATACTTGCGGAACTGCACGACGAGCATCGCGAGGTCCATCTGGCTGACTAGGATCGAGGCGTCGCTGACGCCCATGATGGGCGGGGAGTCGAAGAACACAAAATCGTACCGCCGCTTCATTTCGTTGATGAAATCACGCATCTGGGGCGAGTTCAGGATTCCCAGCGAACTGCTCTGGAGCTTGCCGCTCGGGAGGAAGTGCAGATTGGCAATCTTGGTGGTCTGGATGCATTCCTCGATGGGATTCTGCTGCAGGAGGATATTTGTGATGCCGATGGAGTTGGAGACGTTGAGCCGCTTGTGCAGGCTGGGACGGCGGAGGTCGGTATCGACGAGCAGCACGCGATGCCCGTTGTGCGCGAATATCGTCGCCAGATTGAGCACGGTGGTGGTCTTGCCCTCGCCAGCGCCACTGCTGACAACGATGATGCTGTTGGCCTTGGGATCTTTGCGCGCGAACATCAGGTTGGTACGCAACACCCGGTAGGATTCGGCGTGCGGACTGTCCAAGCCCTCGTCCAGCAACGCGCCGACATTTTGCGGAATGACTCCCAACACGGAAGTTTGCAGGGCCTGCTCGACGTCGTCGATGGTCTTCACACTGGTATCGAGGTACTCGATGAAGAAGGCGAGCCCGACGCCCATGATCAAGCCCACGATAACGCCGAGGGCAATGTTCAGCGGGATGTTCGGACGCGTGGCCTTGCTGGGAATTTCCGCCGGATCCATGATCTCGACCATGGAGGTCCGGGGCATCCGCATATCGATGTCCTCCTGGGTGACCCTTAGCTTGAGCGTGTCGCGGACCCGTTCCAACTGCTCGACTTCCCGCACCGCATTGAGATAGGAGCGCATCTTTTCCGCGGAGGGCGAGATCGAACGCGCCACGCTGCGGGCCAC
>CAZUUP010000013.1:0-26238 GCA_964623105.1 uncultured Akkermansia sp. | reverse complement strand
CACCCACCACCCCTCCGCCAGCCTCCCCACCGACGGTCTCCCGCCCGCCCCCGCCCCCGCCCACACTCCCGCCGCCGCTCCCTCTCCCGTCAAAAAGAATCGCGGCCGCGTGGACATCATCCGCCAGAAGGCCGGTCGCGGCGGCAAAACGGTCACCGTCGTCACCGGCTTCGTCGGGATCGGCCTGCCGGAAAAGGAACAACTCGCCAAAGCCATGCAAAAGGCCTGTGGCTCCGGCGGCACCGTCAAGGACGGTCAGATCGAAATCCAGGGCGACAAGCGCGACGAAATCGCCCGCATTCTCACCGCCGCCGGTTTCCGTCCCGTCTTCGCCGGCGGGTAACTCTGCCACCCCCAGCACAACCATGTCCCAGAACCGCTCCCGCACACTCCTCCTCACCGCCCTCCTGCTGCCCGTCCACGCCCTCACCGTTCCCGCCGCCACCCACCGACCGCCCAACCTCATCGTCATTCTCTCCGACGACATGGGCTTCTCTGACCTCGGCTGTTACGGTGGCGAAATCCGCACCCCCGCCCTCGACGCCCTCGCCGCCGGCGGCCTCCGCTTCACCCAGTTCTACAACACCGCCCGCTGCTGTCCCACCCGCGCCGCCCTGCTTACGGGCCTCTACCCCCACCAAGCCGGCATCGGACACATGATGGAAGACAAAGGACTCCCCGGCTACCGCGGCGACCTCAACCGCAACTGCGTCACCCTCGCCGAAGCCCTCAAACCCGCCGGTTACCGCGCCTACGCCCTCGGCAAATGGCACGTCGCCCGCGACATCAAACCCGACGGTCCCAAACACAACTGGCCCCTGCAGCGCGGTTTCGACCGCTACTACGGCACCATCACCGGCGCCGGCAGTTTCTTCGACCCCGGCACACTGACCCGCGACAACTCTGCCATCAGCCCTTTCAACGACCCCGAATACCGTCCCGCCCAGTTCTACTACACCCACGCCATCAGCGAACACGCCGTCCGGTTCGTCGCCGAACACCAGCGCGACCACGCCGCCAACCCCTTCCTCCTGTACGTCGCCTACACCGCCGCCCACTGGCCCATGCACGCACTCGAACCCGACATCGCCCGCTACCGCGGCCGCTACGACCAGGGCTACGACCCCGTTCGCAAAGCCCGCCTCGCCAAAGCCCGCTCCCTCGGTCTGATCAAACCCGAGTGGACCCCCGCCGCCACTGTCGGTGACTGGGACAAAGTCGCCGACAAAGCTTGGGAAGCCCGCTGCATGGAAGTTTACGCCGCGATGATTGACGCCATGGACCAAGGCATCGGCCGCCTCGTCGCCGAATTGAAAAAACATGGCCAGCTCGACAACACCCTCATCCTCTTCCTGCAGGACAATGGCGGTTGCGCCGAAACCATCGGCCGCAACGGACGCTCCACCCGCCCCGCGCAACCCACGCTCCCGCCCATCTCCCCGCAAGCCCTCCGCCAGGACGTCATTCCCAAACAAAACCGTGCCGGCGTCCCCACCCTCAACGGCCCCGGTGTCATGCCCGGCCCCGAGGACACCTACATCGCCTACGGCCAGGCCTGGGCCAATGTCTCCAACACCCCCTTCCGCGAATACAAACACTGGGTGCACGAAGGCGGCATCAGCACACCGCTCATCGCCCACTGGCCCGCCGGCATCACCGACCGCGGCGCCCTCCGCCACCAACCCGGACACCTCATCGACATCATGGCCACCTGCCTCGACCTCGCCGGCGCCACCTACCCCACCGAGCACCGCGGCGAATCCGTCACTCCCCTCGAAGGCCGCAGCCTCAAACCCGCCTTCACCAATCCCCACACCACCCGCGAGCCCATCTTCTGGGAACACGAGGGCAACCGGGCCCTCCGCGACGGCCCCTGGAAACTCGTCGCCAAGAATCCCACCGGGCCCTGGGAACTGTACCACCTCGACCGTGACCGCACCGAACAACACAACCTCGCCGAGCAGGAACCCGCCCGCGTCAAAGAACTCGCCACCCGCTGGAGCACTTGGGCCAATCGCGCCCACGTCCTTCCCTGGCCCTGGAAAGACACCGACGACAATCCGCCCAAAAACCGCGCAACGCGCACTGCCGTCGGCCATCCGGCCAAGACCTTCCACCTCCAACCCGGCGCGTCCCTCACCGGTGAGAACGCTCCCGCCATCGCCGACCGCGCCTTCACCCTTACCGTGGAAATCCTCGCCCCCGCACCAGACGGAGTCCTCGTCGCCCACGGCGGCGTCGCCCACGGGTTCTCGCTCTACCTTAAAGACGGCCTCGCCCACTTCGCCCTCCGTCGCAACAACACCCTCAGCCTCATCACCGCCAAGGAGCCCCTCCCCAACACTCCCCAGACCATCACCGCCACCCTTGCCCCCGACGCCACCGTCACCCTGCGCACCGGCGACCGCCTCCTCGCCACCGCCAGATTCCCCGGGCTCCTCTCCCGTCAACCCATTGACGGCCTCGATGTGGGCCGCGACGACAATGGGCTCGTCGGCGAATACCCCGCGCACTTCCCCTTCACCGGCCGCCTCGGCAAAATCTCACTCACCCTGCTGCCCTGACTCTCCGCAGGCTTTCCCCGCCACAATCATCGCCACCATCCCCCATGCCCTCCCAACGACCATATTGTGCGCGAACCGCTTCGGTGGCGGAGCTGTCGCGGTCTGCTCTGACTCGCTCGGATCAGCGCCCCAATTTCCACCCCACGCAAGTGTATCGGCAACAACCCCAGGTGGCGCGTTGACATTGCGAAAATCCCCCCCGATCGCTAGGCTTTGCCCCATGATTGACGATCTCTCACCCTCGAATGCGAACACCGCTGCGCCCCCTTTGCGGTCCGCGCAGCGACACCCCGCCCGCCTTTTCTCCCTGCACGCCTTCACCCTCATCGAACTACTCGTGGTCATCGCCATCATCGGCATCCTCGCCAGCCTGCTCCTTCCCGCCCTCGGCCGCGCCAAGGAGCAGGCCAAACGCGCCAAATGCAAAAATAACGTCAAACAAACCGCCCTCGGTCTCCTGCTCTACGCTGACGACTACGAAAACAACTTCCCTGTCTTCAACACCGGCAACTGGGCTTGGGACATTCCCGTCACCATGACCACCAACCTCACCTACTACGGCATTAATCGCGACAGCTACTACTGCCCTTCCTACGCCGAGCAAAACGACAACGCACACTGGAACTTCAATCCCGCCTTCCGCGTCATCGGCTACCTCTTCATGCTCCCGCGCCAGGGCCCCCCGGCCGTCCCCGCCCAGTTCGTCCAGACCAACACCCTCGGCAACGGCTTCCGCGCCCCGGTCGAAAGCATGCTCACCAGTGACTGTACTGTCTCTCAGGGCGCACCCAGTTACACCAACTACAACCAGGTCGTCGGCGGTCTCGTCGACCGCACCAGCCACCTCAAGAACACCGTCCCCGCCGGCAACAACGAATCCTTCATCGACGGTCACGTCGATTGGATCGACGGCTCCCGCCTCACCAACAAATTCATCACCGGCCCTACCCAGTTCAGCTTCTGATCCCCGCTCTCAACCCGCCCTCACCGACTCCCCGTAACCTCGCCTCGCACCCGTCCGTCTTAACTCCCGACATGAAACCTGCAACCTTGGCCCTCGCTCTTGCGACCACCCTCACCCTCGCCGACCGTCCGCTGGCCGTCGCCGCCCAGCCCAAGGCCGGTGCCGCAGCCAAGAGAGCCGACGCCGAACTCGCTGCCGCCAAAAAACAAGTCACCGAGGCCCAGCACAAGCTCAACGAAATCCAGCAGGATATTCGCAAGGCTGAATCCGCCCACCAACCCGCCCTGGCAAAAATTCAACGCGAACGCCAGAAAGCCACCCAGGAACACGGCGGCAAACTCGGCCTTCTCAGCGCCATCGCCGAGCGCGACACCCTCCACCGCCAGACCAGCGCCGTCTTCGATTCCGTCGTCACCACCATCAAAGGCTCCAGCGAATACAAGTCTGCCGCCGTGGCTGCCGCCAAGGCCAGCGACGAACTAAAGCTCGTCCGCGAAGACACCAGCCTTGCCGACGACAAAAAGGCTCAACGCACCTCCGAACTCTCCGCCCTCATCCGCCGCCCCGCCGAACTCGAACGCCAGCAACTCGACCGCGACCCACGGTTGCTCGAAGCCCGCCAGCGCGAAGGCGAAGCTGGTAAAAAAGTCGCCGAAATCCAGCCCCGCGTCACCAAGGCCGTCGAATCCGACCCCGACGTCGTCGCCGCCCTCCGCCACGAGCGCGAGACTGCCGAGCAACTCACCAAAGCTCGCGAAAAACTTGCCCGCGCCCAAAAAGATTTGACCGCTGCCCAGGCCGACCTCGCCCGCGAAACCAGGCAGCATGCCCAGCAGGAAAAGAAAGACGACAAGAAGCCCAAGAAAAAGTAGGCCGCACCTCCCGCAGCCCAAGCCATCCCCACCTCCGAACCCACGCAGAAACAGCTCCCCCCTTTTTGCGTCTCTTTGCGTTTCTTGCGGCAATTCTCCCCCGAAGATCGCCCCCGCTCCCGTTTACCCCCCCAGCAACCGCCGATACAACGCCTCCGTCTCCGCCACCATCCTCTCCACCGGAAACCACTCCCCCACCAATTCGCGCCCGCGCCCTCCCAACCGCCGCCGCAACCCCGCATCCCCCGCCAGTAACTCGATTCGCTCCCGCAACGTTCCCAAATCCCCCGGCGCCACCAGAAACCCCGTCTCGTTCTCCAGGCACACCTCCCGTGCCCCATCGCAATCGTACGCCACCACCGGCTTCCCGGCTGCCAACGCCTGCGGCAGCGCCCGCGCCAGTCCCTCCCGCCGCGACAAATGCACCACCACATCCATCACTCCAATCAGTCCCGGAACCGCTTCCGGCGGCACCAATCCCGTGAACACAAACCGGTCCGCCAATCCCAAATCCCGCGCCATCCCCTCGAACCGCTCCCGCCACAAGCCATCCCCCACCAGCAAAAACTTCAGCCGCGGCACGCTTGCCACCAACGCCTTCGCGATCGCAAACAAATCCTCATGCCCCTTCAGCTTGAATAACCGCGCAATCTTCCCCACCACCATGTCCTCGCGCCCCAGACCAAGCCGCTCCCGCATTACCGCCAAGTTTTCCGCTTTCAAAAACGAGTCCAGTTCAAACCCGCTGAAAATCCGCGTATACTGCTCCGTCCGCCCAATTCCCGCCCGCAGGTATTGATCCCGCATGGCATCCGCCACGACCGTGAAATGCGTCGTGCAGCGCGCTGCCACCCGCTCCGCGCCACGGAAAATCCCGTTGGCCAGCGCCCCCTGAAAATCCCCGAACGACGGCCCGTGAATCGTGTGAACGATCACCCGCACCCCCGCTCCCCGCGCCGCCAGACGCCCGATCACCCCCGCCTTCCCGCTGTGCGTGTGTACAATGTCCGGTCGCTTCGCACGAAACCGCCGCCGCAACTCCCGCCACGCCAGCACATCCTTCCACGGATGCACCGGCCGCACCAACTCCGGCACCACCTCCAGCAGATCCGGCACCGCCCGGCACCGCGGCTCCAGCGTCCCCTCCGGTCCGCTCGTCGGACCGGAAATCAGGCTCACCTCCATTCCCGCACGCTGCCGCAACCCCAGCACCGTCGCCACCGTGTTCTCCTGCGCGCCCCCCACAATCAGCCGGGTGATGACGTGGATGACACGCATGCCACCCTCAACGCCGTACGCCCTTCAACTCGGCAATCCGCTTGTCGAGCGACCGCCCCTCCGCCGATCCCGTCGGCACGAGCTTCCGGGCCGACTCGAACCATCCCACCGCGTCGTTCGTCCGCTGCCGCCGCAGCGCAACTTCCGCCAGCCCGATGTAGGGCGAAGTCAGGTTCGGTTCCAGCCGCTTCAGCGCCTCGCAATCCCGTTGCGCGGCGTCAAGCCGGTTCAGGTTCAGCAGCGCGATGCTGCGGTTCAACAATGCCGGCGCATGTTCGGGCCGGCTTCGCAACAGCGTGTCCAGCGGCGCCACCGCCTGCTCGTACCGCTTCAACTCGACCAGGATCGCCCCCTTGTTCAACAACGCCCGCGGATTGTTCGGCGACAGACTCAACTCCCGCTCGACCGTCACCAGCGCATTGGTCATCTGCCGCGCCGCGATATACAGCTTGGTCATCGTCGCCGGCAACCGCGGATCGCGCGGATGCTTCTCCTGCACTTCCTGCAAGATTTTGTCCGCCGCCGGCGCATTGGTCAGATTGAACAACGCCACCGCCTCGGCACACGCCAGCGTCACCTCGTTCGTCGCGATCTTCAACGCCGGCAGCCCCGCCACCCGCGTGTCACGGATCACCTCCAGCGCCAGTTCCGGCATCCGCACCTGCGTGAATACCTCCGCCAGCGCCGCCCGCGGCTCAAACGCCGTCCCGTCCAGCGCCACCGCCCGCAAAAAATGCTGCGCCGCCTGCCGGTACAGCGTTCCCCGCGCGTACGCCTCGCCAATCTGTGTGCAGTACCGCGGCTCATCCACCGGCCCGTTCGACGCCAGAATGTACACCCACGTCCGCTGCCGCGCCAACCGCGCATCCGTTTCCGCGTCCGCCGCCGCCGCCCGGCCCGCCCCCGCCGCCAGCTGCCGGTTCACCCGCAGGTTGATTGCCGCCACTTCGTTGTTCGGATTCAACGCCGCCGCCCGCGCAAAATGCCGCGCCGCCTCCGCCAGCATGCCGCTCCGCTGCAACTCCACCCCCCACGTGTTGATGGCCTGTGAATAGCTCGCCACCAAAACCTCGCGCGTCCGCGATCGCAGCGCCCCCGTCCACTCCAATTCCGCCAGCGACGGCTCAACCGCCTGCCAGAACTGTTCATTCACCCGCACGTCCTCCCCGGTCAACGGCGCCCCCCACGCCGCCTCATGCGCCTTCGAATTTAGCTTGTACCGCGTCGGATTTCCCCCCGCCCCGCCCGCCGCACTCAAGCCGCTCAGCTGCGGATACACCACCAGCCGCGATGCCAATCCGCTCGGCCGCGCCTGCATCAGCTCAAACAACTGGTTCCCCGGCGCCGGACGAAAATGGTACACCGCGTTCGTCAGCGCCAGCCGGGCAATCACCTGCGTCTGGAACGCCTGCGACAACCCGTTGGTCGGCAGCTTCCCGCCAAACCAGTCCGGCCACAACTCCGGCGCCCGCCGGTGCAGCATCCGGTGGTACAACGGCACCCCGAGCGACCGCTTGTCCACGACCAGATTCTGCACCGCCAATGCCGGCTGCGCAGCCGTCGCCAACACCAGCCACGAGGCATCGTCGCCGAGGATGATTGCCTTCTCGCGCGGCACCGACTCCGCCACACGATTCGCAAAGGTCTTCAGCGCCGGACCATTCTCGAACTGCACCGCCGGCAGATTCCGCAGAAACAGCACCGCCGGCACACCCACCGCCCCGAAAAACACCAGCGCCACCAACCCGCCATAAACCAGCTTGAACACCCCTTTCGGCCGTTCCCACGCATTGGGCGATTCCTCGCCAAACACCAGCAGCAGATACCCGCTGAAATAACCGATGCTCAGTGCGCCCAGGTAGTAGAAGGGCAGGAAAGCCAGCCCGTAACCCAGCGCCCGCGGGCTGAACGCCAGATTGAACGCCACCGCCGTGCAGGCCACCAAAAAGACCACGTGTACCACACAAAACATCACCGTCGTCAGCCGGTTGCTCAACGCATTCGCATCGCCCAGCGACGCTGCCCACCGGATGCCCATGATCAACACCGGCAGCACCGAGGTCACCGACAGCAACAACGCCCGTCCCTTCGGATACTGAAACAGCAGGTTCTTTTGCATCCCCAGCGACGTCCGCAGCAACCCCCAGAAGCCCGCCGGTGCGTCCGGGCCGCCGCTCATCACCCACGGCAACACCAGATAAAACGTCAACCCCGCCGCCGCCCACGCCCCCATGCCCAGCAGCAACCGTCCGCGAAACAGGGCAAGCCCCTTCATCCAGACCAGCGCCACGCCGAACAGCGGCAGAAACGCGATCATCGCCCAGTTGTTCGCCATGCCCAGCGCATACAAACAGGCAAACGCGAGCAACCACCGTTCGCCACCACCGTCCCGATGTTCGAGCAGGCACCACACCACGGCTGCGAACAGCAACAGATCAAACATCTCCCCCGACGCCGCCGTCGCATGCTCCCAAAACGTCTGCTCCAAACCGCACACCAGCACCCCAAACACCACCGGCACCCACGCCCACCGCACCATCAGCAATCCGCGCGGATGCCGGTTCAACCACCGCTGTTCCTTTGTCCGGTCGTGCGGCAACAATTGGATGGACCGCCCCAGGATTCCCAACGTCAGCGCCGCGCACGCCGCCGTGAAAACATTCAACGCCACCGGCTGCATCCCCGCCGGCAGCCACCGCACCGGATACGTAACCGTCAGCAACACCGGCGACTGCAACGTCGGCGTCCACCAGTCCCAGCCCGTGATCTTGGCCACCAACCCCAGGCTCGCCAGGCTCACCCACGGATTGAGCGTCGCCAGAAACAAAACCAGCGCCCCACCCGCCAAGAGCCACGGCAACCGACTCGTCACCCAACCGGATTTCTGCGTGTTTTCCATTTCGCTTGCCCGCCGAGTTGAAAACAACCCCTCCCCGTAAACAAGCCTGAATCCCGGCCAGTCCGAACCGCATCGCCCTTGTTCCCCCTCCAAACCTTTGCCACCGTCCCCGTCACTCAACTATGCGCGTCATCGTCCAGCGAGTTTCCTCCGCCTCCGTTACCATCCACGGCCAGCTCAAGGCCGCCATCCAGCGCGGCCTGCTCATCCTCGTCGGCATCGAACCCGCAGACACTCCTGCCGACTGCGAGTGGCTCGCCGGCAAAATCGTCCGCCTCCGCGTCTTCAATGACTCCGACGGCCTCATGAACCTCTCCGTGCAAGACATCGGCGGTGAACTCCTCGCCATCAGCCAGTTCACCCTCTTCGCCAGCACCCAGAAAGGCAACCGCCCCTCTTATATCCGCGCCGCCCGCCCCGAAACCGCCATCCCCCTCTACGACGACTTCGTCCGCCGCCTCGCCGAAAACCTCGGACGCCCCGTCCACACCGGCCAGTTCGGCGCCGACATGCAAGTTGCCCTCGTCAACGACGGCCCCGTCACCATCTTCATCGATTCCCGCAATCGCGAATGATGGCGCCGGCGTTCCCGCCCCACGTTCCCAACATCACCGGATGAAACTCTTCCAGCGCTGCGTATTTTCTGCACCTTGCGGCCATTCCCCATCCCGGTTCGGTTTCCCATCCCCCAAAGCCACCGCTCCGTTCCGCGTTCATCGTTGAACCAAATGCATTGATCGTTGAACTCCGCGCATTCGCCGCAACTCGACAAGCTTCCCGCCCGTTTTGCCAGAATGGTAACTCCTCCACCAGAATACTGCTCCCGGCAATCTCCCCGGTGAAAAGCTTTCCTACTCCGAACCCCCGCCAAATTAAGCAACGCTACACGCACTTTTTTCACCGCCGGACTTGCGCCGTTCCTTTCCCGCCCAATACTTGCCTCCCAGCGAAAATCGCTTCGCCCGCGCAACCCGGACCAACGCCATGAACTTGGAAACCGCCATCGGCCTCAACGCCACCCAGGACCCGCTGCAAAACCGCGCCCTGCTCCAATACATCAACCTCAAGCTCGCCATGCTCGGCCTGCCCACTGCCGGTTCATCCCCGGACACGGGCATCGATGAACTCCTGACCGCCGTCTTCGCCCACTATCGCGAGACCGACCGGTTGCTTGCCAATTACCTCTGCCCCGCCGACCAGCGCATCCAGAACTTCATCTACGACTACCTCCAGGACGCCGTCCTTCCACCCAAGCTTCCCGCCAAAACCCTCGCGCTCGACCGCTACGGCATGGCCCGCGCGCTCTCCCTTCCCGTCGGTCGCGACGTCTTCGTCTCGGACATCGTCAACTCCTACCGCGTCACCCACGGCGTCCTCCACAATCCCAAAAACGACCGCCGCACCACCCAGGGAATCTTCCACGTCGCCGAGGGCGGATTGCCCATCCCCGCCGACAAAATTGCCGTCCCCAAAACCGCCTTCGCCGCCCTCCTCCGGGCCGCCCTTCACCCGCCCCGCGAACTGCTCCGCCTCCCCTTCACCGCCGGCGAACCCCTCCCCGCCGAATGCTTCGTTTCCCTCCTCCTCCGCCCGGTCATCTGCCCCGCCGTCCCCGGGTTCATCCAGCAGAAGACCATGGAGGTTCGCTTCTTCGCCCCCGGCAACCTCGTCAGCAACCTCGACTTCGTCGAAAGCATTTTCGGCAACGCCGGCGACCCGTCCCTTCCCGAAAACGACGCCGGACTCGATACCGATCACTGGAGCGGCCACACCGGCTGCGTCATCCTCGCCCCCCACCTCATCGGCACCACCAAGCTCAGCCTCGGTCTCCCCCACTTCGACGCCGCCACCGAACGCCAGCGCCGCGACGGCATGTGCTGGCGCACCGAGGACGAACTCTACAACGCCGGCCAGGCCTTCAAGATAACCGCCCGCGACGAATCCGGCGTCATCGTCACCGTCATCGCCGACAACTACTTCGGCTACTGCAAGAAGGAGGTCAAAACCCAGATCAGCTTCGCGGCCAACCTCTTCGGACTCTGCGAGGAGGAACACGCCGGCGGCGCCATCGCCTTTCCCACCTACGATCTCGGCGAGGAGTTCCGCGGCAACGTCCACGTCCGCGCCCTCGATCACAGCTTCACCCAGGCCGTGCAACTTTACGGCGCCGTCATGGATGTCCGCCCCGAGGGCTACGCCATCGACCGGAATTACCCCGACATCATCTACGTTCCCGAGGACGCCAGTTTCGACCTCCACAAACAAAGCATCACCTGGCCCACCTCTCGCGGCACCAGCCAGTTGAAACTCCTCGCCGACAAAACCTACGTCCGCCCCTCCGGCTACAAGGTCCGCATGCACAAACCCCCCGGCGGACGCGCCTGGCGCCTCATCGGCACCGCCGGCGAAGGGACCGTCTGCCACAAACCCTGCACCGTCTCCGGCGGCGGCAAATCAGAAATCTCCAAATCCATCAGTGACGCCATCCTTCAGGGCCCCGTCTTCATCGGCGACTTCACCAAGGACTTTGATTGGGTCGCCGAATTGATCAGCCGCGACTACAGCGACCGCTTCCAACCCGGCCTCCGCCCCGACCGCGACAGCCGCCGCATCCTCAGTTCCGAACGCTCCCTCGGCTCCGTCATCAAGCTCCTCACCCCCGGCAACGAGGAATTCACCCCCGCATACAACGCCTGGCTCCGCTCCATTCCCCAATACATCAAGGAACTGCTCTTCACCGTGAAGCGCTTCTACAAGCCGGAATGGGGCGACGCCTGGCGCGAACACTTCAGCGTCGATTTCATCAACGGCACCCCCGGCAACGAACTCAAATGCGACGGCCGCAAACTCGTCGCCAGCTACCTCCGCGTCGGCTTCGACGCCGACGGCGCCTGGCGCACCTTCGGCCTCCGCAAGGACTTCCAACCCGCCGTCAAAATCTCCCTCGAAGACGACATCACCGCCTCCGTCGTCGTCCCCGCCCATGCCGTCAGCGGTCTGAATCCCGAGTATCCCGATCCCAGCGTCAAATTCATCCACAACTGCGAATACCGCCTCTTCCAGCGCTCCGACGACGCCATCCATCGCGGCTACGACAAACAGACCGAAAGCGACTTCGCGCGCCCCGGCAATTTCTACTCGAACTACGAACCTCTCACCCGTGCCCACGCCCGCGAGATCATCGAGGACGCCATCGGCTTCGCCAAGTTCACCGAGCCCATGCAGAACCTCATCCGTTCCGTCGCCAGCGACGACCGCGCGGGTTACTTCGTCTCCTCGGCCCATCCGCGCGTCATCGGCGGGAAGCCCTCCAAGAACCCCCGCTACCTTCAGATCCGCCCCGACCTCCTCACTCCCCGAGAAATCTATCTCGCCCAAATGGCCACCCGCCTCCGCCGTCGCATTCCACTTGACCAGCCCGTCCCCCAGCCCGTGAACGCCGTCCTCGCCGGCCATCGCAACAATCCCCCCGAACACGAAAGCAACATTCCCGCGCTCGCCGTCTTCAACCCCATCCACTACCTCGAACTGCCCGAACTCTTCATGGAGTTCACCTGCAGTATGACCGGCAAATCTCCCTCCACCACGGGCGCCGGTTCCGAAGGTGCCCTCACCAAAGGCCCCTTCAACGCCCTGCCGCCGATTATCGACCTCAACAACGCCCTCGTCTCCTATCTCCTCACCGACCATGCCGGCTTCATCACCGCCGCCGGCTATGTCGGACCGCACGTCCGCGTCGATCACGACATCAGCCTCCTCGTTCCTGAACTCTGGTGCCGCATGAGCGTCGCCGAACGCAACCCCGCCTTTCTCATCGCCAACGGCTTCCTCGAAAAGTGCACCGACTTCGCCCACGCAGGCAAAACCATCCTTGCCAGCCGCCTCGGCTACCGCATCACCCAGCGTTTTGTGAACGCCTTCTTCGGCCGCGTCTTCAACCATCCCGACGCCGTCCTAACCGAGGAAATGCTCCGCCCCGAAAAACAGAATCTCGCCATCTTCATCGAAGGCGTCGAAACCCTCATCACCACCCAGAAACGCGTCGCCCAGCTCTACTTCGACGACGGCAGCATCCACCTTGCCTGCCCGCCCCTCCGCGCCCTCCTCCACATCATGCTGCACGGACACTTCGAGGGCAAACCCCTCGAACACCCCGACATCCGCGCCCTCTTCACCCGCGAAGCCATGCTCGCCAGCGACTGGTACGCGCAACGCCTCGCCGCCCGCCAGACCGTGGAAATCCAGCTCGGCCGCCGCAACGTCGCCGCCCTCGAGAAATTCCTCGCCAAACCCAACTACGCTGAAGAATCCGCCCGCCTCGGCGTCGCCAACCGCCTCGCCCACGCCCGCAGCCTGCTCGAGAAAGCCCGTTCCCCCGAATACCTCCAGCGCCTCCACGGCACCCTCGGCACCAACCCCCTTCACCCCGGCGACAACTGATCATCAGCCGCCTGCCAGCCGACAGGCAGCCACCCTCGTTCGCCCACTCATCGAAGGCATTTTCACCGGCTGCCAACCGTGGCCGCTCAGGCTAGAAATGCACCTTCGCCCCAAATTCCTTCATCGCCCCCAACTGCTTCTTGGCCCCTTCGCTCAGCGGATTTCCGCTCAGATAAATGTTGATGAACGGTGCAAACCGCTTCGGACCGTCATTGTCCTTCTTCAACATGTCATGCAATGCCTTCACCTCCACGAGCTTGTTCTTTTCCAAAAACAGATAGTACAACCCGTTCAACCCCTCCAGCACGCTCACATCCGACACCCCCGTCCCATTGAGCGACAGCGTCATCAGCGTCCCCAGCGCCCCCACCCCCTTGACGCCCGTCAGCGGATTGTTATCCGCATACAACGACGACATCCGCCGCTGCTGGAACAGCGGGCTCAAATCCTTGATCTGATTGTTCGCCAGGTAAACCGATGCCAGATTCGTCACCGCCGCCAGCGCCTGGATGCTCTTCACCTTGTTGTTCGACAACTCGACATACTGCAAAGCCTTCACCCCCGCCAGCGCCGACACATCCTCGATTTGATTGTCTGACAACGCCAGCAACTGGATGTTCGCCAGATTGGTCAACGCGCTGATGTTGCTGATCTGGTTCTTCGACAAATCCAGCGACGCCAGGCTGCGGCACTTCTCCAAACCCGTCAGATCCTTGATCCCCATCCCCTTGCCCTCGATCGTGGACAGATTCACCACGTCCGCCTCGACCAGCGGCTTGTCATTGTCCCGCTTTTCGAAGACATAACGCCGCACCGCCGCCTCCAGCTTCTTGTCCGGAAACAAAGGCGCATCCTTCGCCGCCTGCCCCCGCACCAGCGGCGCGGACAGCGCCAAAAACATCCATGAACCCACCACCAGCCACCGTGATACTTGCATTTTCATGATATTAATCGCGTTGAGTTTTCCCGAACTGTGACCTCCCCAAAAAAACGAACTCGGCCCAAAAAAATCAAACCGATTTTTCACCCGAAAGCGTCCCGCCGCCGCACCCCCGCCCAGCGCAAACAAAATCCCAAGTGGTGATTTGTCTATTTGCCTTTGCTTCGGCAGACTCCTCCCGGATGCGAAATGAAAACCGGGCCTGACCTCAGTGCGGCGCCAGCCCTTGCGCGCCTGTCTTTGCTCGCGGCGCTTTGGTGGCTCCTGACTGGCGGCGACGCGCGCTCGTGGCTGGTCGGCGCCCCCGTCGTGCTGGCGGCCACGGCACTGAGTCTGCATCTGCGGCCGGCGCGCAGCTGGCGCTGGCGGCTGGCGGGCGTGCTGCCGATGGGGTGGTTCTTCCTCCGCGAATCCGTGCGGGGTGGCTTTGACGTGGCCCGGCGGGCGATACATCCGGGTCTGCCGGTGAATCCCGGTGTGCTCCGCTTCGACACGCGGCTGCCCGACGGCTCCCCGCGACTTTTCTTTGCCGGCGTCATCAGCCTGTTGCCGGGCACGCTGGTGCTGGACCTCGAGGAAAATGCGCTGCGAATTCACGTGCTCAACATCGGCCGCGAGGTGGAGCCGCAACTGGAGGCACTCGAACACCGGGTGGCCGCGCTGTTCGGCATCGACGGGCGCGGGAGCGGAAAGGAAACGCCATGACGGAACTCTGGTGGGTGATCGGGCTGGTGCTGCTCCTGACCATGGTGGCGGGCGTTGTCTATCTCACCACCCGGCGCGGCGGCGCGGATTCAATGCTCGCGATGCTCCTGTTCGGCACGGTGGGCGTGGCCACGGTGTTGGTGCTGGGCCGGGCGCTTGAGCTGGCCCGGGCCGTGGACATCGCGCTGACGCTGGCGTTGCTCGCGGCCGTGCTCAGTGTGTCCTTCGTGCTGCGCGGCTGGCCCGAGAACGACTCCGACGAACATCCAAAGCCATGAGGGTACTTGATTATCTCAGCTTCGTCCTGCTGGCCGTCGCGATGTTTTTCTTCCTTGCGGGCACGGTCGGCTTGCTGCGTTTTCCCGACCTCTACTGCCGGCTTCACGCCTTGACCAAGACGGATAATGTGGGCCTCGGCTTCCTCGTGCTGGCGCTCATGCTCCAGGCCGGGAGCTGGCAGGAGGTTTTCAAACTCGCGCTCACCTGGGTGATGGTGCTCGTGGCCAGCACCAGCGCGTGCTTTCTCATTGCCAGCGAAGCCCGCCGCCGCGGGCGCCAACCGTGGACCCGGGAGAGAAAATGACGGCGCAAGTCTTCGATGTCCTGCTCGTGCTGACGATGGTCTGGCTCGCCTGGCGTTCGCTGGCGGACCGTGACCTTTTTCGCGCCGTTTTGAAATTCGTCGTGCTCGGCCTGCTGCTCGCGCTGGCGTGGGTGCGGCTGAGAGCGCCGGACGTGGCGCTGGCGGAAGCCGCCGTGGGCGCCGCGCTGACGGGGGCGCTGCTCCTTTCGGCTCTGGCGCGGATAAGGCGCCGCGAGGCCGACGCGGCCAACCCCCGCCCGAAGGAGCAACCATGAAGCTTCGCTGGCTCACCGGCACCCTTTCCATCGCCCTGATGGCCCTTCTCAGCCGCGCGCTGCTCGCGCTGCCGGAAAGACCGCGCGGCCTGACGGAGCAGGCCCTGGCTGAGTTGCCCAACAGCGGCGCGGCCAACCCGGTCACAGCGGCGCTTTTGAACTTTCGCGGGCTCGACACGTTGCTGGAGGTTGCGGTGTTTTTGCTCGCCATCGCCGGGGTGTGGTCGCTGCGCGAGGGAAACCTGACGGCAACGAACCCGCGCCAACCCCCGTTCGTTGCCACGCTGCTGCGCCTCGTGCTGCCGGTGCTGGTGGTGGCCGGCGGTTATCTGCTCTGGATTGGATCGTTCGCGCCCGGCGGGGCGTTCCAGGGCGGCGCTTTGCTGGGCGGCGCCTTGGTGCTGCTGTTCCTGGCCGGACGGGGCGGGCGCGTGATCCGGCATGAACGCGTACTGCGTTGCGGGCTCGTCCTTGGTCTGGGTGTGTTCGTCGGCGTCAGCATCGGCGTGATGACGCTGACGGGCGGCCTGCTGGAATATCCACGCGCTTCCGCCGGCAACTGGATTCTTGCCATTGAGGCCGCCGCTTTCATCTCCATCGGCCTGACCTTTGGAGGGTTGCTCCTCGGCGGCCGGCCGGCGGCAGTAAGCGACGCACAGCCAGACTCCGGCAAACCCGCTCATGATTGACGACCACCACACGCTCTACCTGCTGGCCGGCGCGGCGCTCTTCTGCGTCGGCCTCCATGGCCTGATTTCCCAGCCGCACCTGCTCAAAAAAATTCTCGCGGTGAACATCATGAGCAGCGGCACGGCGCTGGTGTTCGTCGGCGTGGCAGCGCGCACGCCGGGCGGCATCCCGGATCCGATTCCGCACGCGATGGTGTTGACGGGGATCGTGGTGGCCGTGTGCGCAACGGGGCTGGCGCTGGCGCTGGCGGACCGGGTACAGGTGGCCAACGGCAAGCCGGAGTTGGATGACACCGACGCAGAGGAAGGAGGCGGGTGAAGCCGGCTGTCGCAATGGGCACGCTGCTGCTCGCCCCTCTGGCCGGGGCGGCGCTGGCGTTTGCCCTGCCGCGGCTCGGGCGCTGGCTGGCGTTCGTCGTCGCCGGTGCCGCTTGCTGGGCCGGGGCGACGCTGGCGCGGCAGGTCCACGACGACGGAGCAATCCGGCATCTCGCCGGGGGTTGGGGCGCGCCGCTGGGCATAAACCTGCGGGCCGACGGATTGGCCGCCTGGCTGCTGCTGATCACTGCGGGAGTCGGCCTGGCGGTCGTCCTCTACGCGCAACGTTTCTTTATGCCGATGCCGGCGCAGGCCGGGACCGATGCAACACGCCGGCAGGAGTATTTCTGGCCGCTCTTCCTGTTTCTGTGGGCGGCGTTGAATGCGCTGTTTCTCTCGGCGGACCTTTTCAATCTCTACGTCACGCTCGAACTGCTGGGCTTCGCGGCCGTCCCCCTGATGGCGCTGGCGGGCCGGCGCGCGGCGCTCAACGCGGCCATGCGCTACCTGTTCGTCAGTCTCGCCGGGGCGCTGTCCTATCTGATGGGTGTGGCCCTGGTGTATGGCGCCCACTCGACGGTGGATCTCGTGCAACTGGCGCAGCAGATGCAACCCGGAGCGGTATCGGGAACCGCGCTGGGGTTGATGACCGCCGGCCTGATGATGAAGGCCGCCGTGTTTCCGATGCACTTCTGGCTGCCCCCGGCCCACGCGAATGCCCCGGCACCCGTCAGCGCGCTGCTCTCGGCGCTGGTGGTGAAGGGGGCGATCTACATCCTCTTGCGATTGTGGTTGGAGGTGTTCGCCAGCGTGGTGACTCCGGCGGCGACACAATGCCTCGGCGCGCTCGGGGCCGCCGCCATCTTCTGGGGCTCCGTGCGGGCGCTGTTTCAATCGCACTTGAAGCTGCTCATCGCCTTCTCAACGGTGGCGCAACTTGGCTATCTGTTGCTCGTTTTCCCGCTGGCGGCCGGGACGGCACGGGGCAACGCCTGGGGCGGCGCGCTGATTCTCCTGGCGGCGCACGCCTGCGCGAAAACGGCCATGTTCCTCGCCGCCGGCAACCTGGTGCACGCGGTCGGCCATGATCGGATCAAGGATCTCGGCGGACTGACCGCCGCGCGGCCCCTGACAGTAACGACCTTTGCGCTGGCCGGGATGAGCCTCATGGGCCTGCCGCCCGGCATCGGTTTCGTCGGCAAATGGTTCCTGCTCAATGCGGCGTTGCATCAGGGTCAGTGGTGGTGGGCTGCCGTCATTCTCGCGGGCGGACTCTTGACGGCGGCCTACGTCTTCCGGGTGCTGCACGTTTGCTTCACAAAAGCGGACCGTCCATTGGACACAAAGCCGGCACCCGCGGTCATGGAATGGACTGCGCTGGTGCTGGCCCTGCTGACCTTTGCGCTGGGCTTCGCCGGCAACTGGCCGCTGGAGTTGCTCGGCGTGGGCGCTCCCGTTGTGGTCGTGACCGGCCTTGGGCCGGGGGGAGGAACAGCGCAATGAACTCGCAAGGCGCATGGGTGGTGCTTGGCATCCTGTTCAGTTCGCTGATCCCGGGCCTGATGATCTTCTGCCTCAAGGAGGAGAGCCGCGCGCTGCGCACGTTTCTGAACCTGCTCGGCGCGGCGTCAAAACTGGCTCTGGTCCTGGTGCTGTTGCTCGGGGTGGCCGCCGGGCGGACCTACGAATTTCGCTGGCCGATGGCGCCCGGCCTCGATTTGGCGCTCGGCGCCGACGCCCACGCGATGCTGTTCGTCACGCTCTCCGCCGTCCTGTGGTTCCTCACGACGGTTTATGCGATCGGGTATCTGGAGGACTCACCCAACCGCGGCCGGTTCTTCGGCTTCTTCAGCCTGTGTGTCAGCGCGACGGTCGGCCTCGCGTTGGCGGCAAACCTGGTGACGTTTTTCATTTTCTACGAACTGCTGACGCTTTCGACCTACCCGCTGGTGGTGCATCGCGGCACGGCGAAGAGCATGCAGGCCGGTGCGGTTTATCTCGCCTACACGCTGGGCGGAGGCGCGGTGTTGCTTCTCGCAGTGGCCTGGTTGCACAGCCTCGTCGGGCCGGTGAACTTCACCGAGCGCGGCGCGCTGGCGGCGGCGGTCGCGACGCATCGGGGCACACTGCAAATCCTTTTTCTTCTCTTTATGATCGGGCTGGGAGTGAAGGCGGCGCTGGTACCGCTGCACGGTTGGCTGCCCCGGGCCATGGTCGCGCCCGCGCCCGTCAGCGCGCTGCTCCACGCAGTGGCAGTCGTCAAGGCGGGCGCATTCGGCGTGGTGCGCGTGGTGTACGACGTGTATGGGGCGCAAACCGCCCAGGAACTGGGAGTGTTGCACCCGCTCGCTCTGGCGGCAGCGTTCACCATTGTGTATGGCTCCGTCCGGGCGCTTTTCCAGGACGAACTCAAGAAGCGGCTCGCCTTTTCCACGGTCAGCCAGGTGGCCTACATCATTCTCGGAGTCGCGATTTTCGGACCGCTGTCGACCGTCGGCGGCATCGTGCATCTGGTGCATCAGGGCATCATGAAAATCACGCTGTTCTTCGGCGCGGGCAATTACGCGGCGACGCTGGGCATCCACCAAGTCAGCGAAATGAACGGGGTGGGCCGCCGCATGCCCTGGACCACGGCCGCGTTCAGCATCGCCGCGCTGGGGATGATCGGCCTTCCGCCGCTGGCGGGTTACGTCTCCAAGAAGTTCCTGCAACAGGGCGCGATCGAAGCCGGCGCGGGTTGGGTCGTCGTGGTGCTCGGCGCCAGCAGCCTGCTCAACGCCGCCTATTTCCTGCCCATCCTCTATCGCGCCTATTTCCGCCCACCCCCAGCAAAATGGCCTGCAGAACACGGCTTCGGCAGATGGGAAACGCATTGGATGCTGTTGCTGCCTGCGCTGGTCACGGCGGCGCTGGTCATCGGGGTTGGTATCTTCGCCGAGCTGCCCTTCAGCCCGCTGGGTTGGGCGACGTTCATCATGCGTCGGCAATATGCGCCGTGATTCTGATCCCCTTGACCGGTGCCGCCTGTCTCCCTCGCCGCGGTGCCGCCGTTAACCGCCTTGGCGGGATGGACGCCTACCCCCGCTCCTCCGTTCCGACCGGAGGGAAGGGTCGGGGCAGCCGACCCTCCGCAGGTTTTGACAACTCGCCTTCGTTAAGCCCCGTTGCCCCGGTTGTGACTTCGAGTCGGCAGTGGGACGAGCTTCTTCTTATCACGGTCCGCGCACCAAGTTTCGGGACGATTGGTACAACCGCCAGGCGATGAATTCGGCAACCAGCGGGCAGCCGCCTCCGACCGCAAACGCCTACTCGCGCAGCACCTTTTCCAGCAAGCCGTTGAGCCGGGTCAGCATGGTGCGCGGATCGTCCAGCACGCCGGCCGCCACACGGGCATTGTCCAACAACTGCTCGGCCACGGCTGCCGCCAGCTCGGCATCTTTGGCGCGCATCCTGTCAAGACGGGCGATGATGGCATGGGAGGGATTGATCTCCAGGTTCTGCCGGCCCTCAGGCAAGGCTTCACGGCTCTTGCTGATCGCCTTCATCATCCGGCGCATCTGGGCGGTCATGTGCTCGTCGGCGTCCACCACGACGGCCGGGCTGTTCACCAGGCGCTTGGACACACGGACCTCGCCGACCTTGTCACCGAGGGAATCCTTGAGCCATTTCGCAAGCGCAGCGGCTTGTGCGTCATCCAGCGCACCCTCTTTCTTGGTGGCCTCATCGATGTTTAAATCCGCCTTCTCCGCGTGCCGGAGATCTTTGCCGTCGAATTCCCGGAGATGATCGATGACGAATTCATCCCACGGGTCATAAAGGAACAGCACTTCCAACTTTCGTTCGCGGAAAACTTCGAAGTAGGGACTGCTCTCCGCCGCCGCCCGGTTGGGGGCCAGCAGACAATAGATCTCCTTTTGCTCGGCGGTCATGCGTTTTACGTATTCCGCAAGCGACGTCACCTTGCCCGTCTCGAGGGCCGAAGATTCGAAGCGCAACAACCGACCGAGCGCCTCCTTGTGGGTGAAATCGGTGGCCACGCCCTCCTTCAGAAACCGCTGGTATTCACCGTAAAACTTCTCGTAGATCGCGGCATCCTTCTCCGCCTGTTCTTCCAGGAACTTCAGAAACCGCCCGGTCAGGACCTTGTTCAGCTTTTGGAGCAAGGCCGAGTCCTGCATGGTCTCCCGCGAGATGTTGAGCGGGAGATCTTCGCTGTCCACCACCCCCTTCAGGAACCGCAACCAGTCGGGGAAAAGCCCCTTGGCCTTGGCTTGGATCAACACCTTGCGGCAGTAAAGATTAACCTCGGAATCAATGCGGCCCATGCCCAGCGACTCGAAGTTCTTCCCCGGCACAAACAGCAGCGCCTGAATCGCCAGCGGCGCGTCTGCCGTGAAATGCAGGCGGAGCAGCGGAGCCTCGTGATCGTGCCCGACAAACTGGTAGAACTCGTTGTACTCCTCGTCCTTGATCTCGCTCTTGTTCCGCGCCCAGATCGCCTGCAACGTGTTCAACCGCTTGCCGGCGAGTTCGATCGGAAACGGCACAAAACTGGAGTACCGCTTGATGATGCGCTCGAGCGTGTGGCCGGTGGCGAACTCCTTCGCGTCGTCCTTGAGTTCCAGGGTGATCTTCGTGCCGCGCGGGACGTCGCCGGCCGGCGTGATTTCATAGCCGCCCGTGCCTTCGCTCACCCATTGCCAGCCGGGTTCCCCCGGCACCGCCGAACGCGTCTGCACGGTCACGCGTTTGGCGACCATGAAGGCCGAGTAAAAGCCCACGCCAAACTGCCCGATCAACCGCGCATCCGGCCGTTTGTCCGCCGCCAATTGCTTGAGAAAGGCCTTGGTGCCCGAATGCGCGATGGTACCGAGATTCTCCACCAGTTCGCCGTGCGTCATCCCGATGCCGGTGTCGGTGAACGTGACGCTGCCCGCCTGTTCATCCGCCATCAGGGCGATGCCCGCCGACACCTCCGGTTGATGCACCGGACTGCCCGAGCTTTGGGTGAACCGCAGCTTCTCACACGCGTCGGCCGCGTTGGAAACCAGCTCCCGGACGAAGATCTCTTTGTCCGTGTAAAGCGAGTGGATGACGATGTCCAGCAACTGCTGAATCTCGGCTTGGAAATGATGTTTTTCGGTGGCGCTCATAACTTTTTTTTCAATAAATGAATCTGGGGCGGGACGTCAAGCGACGGACGACAAACTGGGGTTGAATGAAGAAAGCCGCCCCGGTTCCCCGGGGCGGCTTCGGTGATTCCATGCCGTCGGCTTACTTCTTTTTGGCAGCCTTCTTTTCCTCGATGGCGGCCTGGGCAGCGGCCAGGCGCGCAACCGGCACGCGGAACGGCGAGCAACTCACGTAGGTCAAGCCGGCGCGATGGCAGAACTTGACCGACTCCGGGTCACCACCATGCTCACCGCAAATTCCCAGCTTGATGTCAGGACGGGTTTTGCGGCCCTTGGTGATGGCAATTTCCATCAATTGGCCGACACCGGTCTGGTCAATCGTGGCGAAGGGATTCTTCTTCACGATTTCCAGTTCCGCGTAATGCGGCAGGAAGCTGCCGGAGTCGTCGCGGCTCATGCCGAGAGCGGTCTGCGTGAGATCATTGGTGCCGAAGCTGAAGAACTCGGCAGTCTGCGCGATCTCGTCGGCCGTCAGGGCACCCCGCGGCACTTCGATCATCGTCCCGATGCTGTAGGTCAACTTGACCTTCTTTTCCTTTTCCACCTGCCGGGCGGTCTCGCGGACGACCTCGACCTGCAAGTCCAGTTCCTTCTTGAAGCCGACGAGCGGAATCATGATCTCAGGCTTGCACTTGATTTTGGCCTTCACGCATTCGGCGGCGGCCTCGAACACCGCGCGCGCCTGCATCGCGGAGATTTCCGGATAGGCAATGCCCAGACGGCAGCCACGATGTCCGAGCATGGGGTTGAACTCGTGCAGTTCGTGCACGCGCTTGGTGATCTTCTCGGTGCTGATCCCCATCTTCTCCGCCAGGCTGGCCTGCGCGGCATGGTCATGCGGCAGGAACTCATGCAGCGGCGGATCGAGGAACCGGATCGTGGCCGGGAATCCCTTGAGTTCCTTGAACATCCCGAGGAAGTCGGCGCGCTGATACGGCAACAGCTTGGCGAGCGCCCTCTGCCGGTCTTCCGTCTTCTCCGCGAGAATCATCTCCCGCATCGCATCGATCCGGTCGCCCTCGAAGAACATGTGCTCGGTGCGGCACAGGCCGATGCCCGTTGCTCCAAACGCCACCGCGTTGGCGGTCTGTTCCGGGTTGTCGGCATTCGTGCGGACCTGCATGCGGGTCGCCTGCGAACACCACTTCATCAGTTGCGCGAAGTTCTTGTAGGTGGCGCTGGCCTTGGCCTCCGCCTTTCCTTCGAGCAAGCCCTGGATCACTTCCGACGCCGCCGTCTTGATCTGGCCGGCATAAACCTCGCCCACCGTGCCGTCGATCGAGAGAAAATCCCCTTCCGCGAAGACCTGTCCGTCAACGCTGAGCGTCTTGGCATGGTAATCAACATGCAGCGCCGCGGCACCGCAGACGCAGACCTTGCCCATCTGCCGGGCGACAAGCGCCGCGTGCGAACTCACACCGCCGCGGGCGGTCAGGATGCCTTCCGCCGCAATCATGCCGCGAAGATCTTCCGGCGAGGTCTCGACCCGCACCAGAAGCACTTTGTCGCCCTTGGCCGCAGCTTCCACCGCGCGTTCCGCGTTGAAGTAAATCCGCCCCGACGCGGCACCCGGCCCCGCGGGCAACCCCTTGGCGATGACCTTCGCGGCCTTCACCGAGGCACGGTCGAAGATCGGCGCGAGCACCTGCTCCAACTGCTCGGCGGGCACGCGCGTGACCGCCGTTTCCCAGTCGATGAGCTTTTCCTTCACCATCTCGCACGCAATCCGGACCGCCGCGAGTCCGGTCCGCTTGCCGTTGCGGGTCTGGAGCATGAACAGCTTCCCATCCTGAATCGTAAACTCGAAGTCCTGCATGTCCTTGAAGTGCGTCTCGAGGGACTTGCGCACCACTTCCAGCTCCTTGTAAGCGTGCGGCATGACGTTCTTCAACTTCGCCACCGGATCCGGGGTCCGGACCCCTGCCACCACGTCTTCGCCCTGGGCGTTCATCAGGAACTCGCCGTAAAACACCTTCTCACCCGAGGCCGGATCCCGCGTGAAGGCCACGCCGGAACCCGACTTCTCGCCCGTGTTGCCGAACACCATCGCCTGCACGTTCACGGCCGTCCCCCACTCGGAGGGAATGTTGTACTTCCGGCGGTAAACAATCGCGCGATCATTCATCCACGAGCCAAAAACCGCGCCCACCGCGCCCTTCAACTGATCCCACGGGTTCTGCGGAAACTCTTTCCCGGTGCGTTCCTTGATCAACCCCTTGAAGCGGATGACCAGCCGTTGCAAACCCGCGGAATCAATCCGCGTGTCCTCGACATCGTGTTCGCCCTGAAACAATTCCTCCTTGAGGCCGTCGATGACCGTCTCGAACGGTTCATGGTCTTCGCCCGCCCGCTTCTGCACGCCCATCACCACGTCGCCATACATCTGGATGAAACGACGGTAGCAGTCCCACGCGAAACGCTCATTGCCCGTGGCTTTGACCAGCGCCAGCACGGATTGATCATTCAATCCAAGATTCAGAATCGTGTCCATCATGCCCGGCATCGAATCCCGGGCGCCCGAACGCACCGCCACCAGCATGGGCATTCCGGAAACATCGCCGAACTTCGTGCCCATGATCTTCTCCATGGCCCCGATGCCGGCCGCAACCTGGGCATCCAGCGCCGCTGGATAGGTGCGCTTGTTGTCGTAGTAATAGGTGCAAACCTCGGTCGAAATCGTGAATCCCGGCGGCACCGGCAGGCCGATGCGGGTCATCTCCGCCAGATTGGCTCCCTTGCCTCCCAGCAGGGCCTTCATCGAACCGTCGCCATCCGCCTTCTTGTTGCCAAACGAGTAAACGTACTTAAGTGCTTTCGCTGTTTTTGCCATAAAACCAAGGTCAGTTTGGGTCAACTTCAGTCTTTCTGGAGTGCAGAAATGAGGCCGGACAGTGACAAAGCACCGGGGGGGTGTCAACGGCTGATTGGATGCGAAATCGATCCACAGGGCAGCCGCCACCGCCGCCCAAAAAGCCAATGCCCGCGCCACTTTTCACGATTCCATCCCGCCAACTCCCTCCCCTGCTTCCCGGAACCGTCCGGCTCCCGCTGGCTCGCCGGTTCGAGCCCATTCATCCTCGGGCCGACATTGCGGCATGGACATCATATCGTCGCATCAAGATATTTAGATATTTACTATTTTGCCCACTCCGCTACGCTCTGCGACCGTGAATCTGCCTGCACACGATCACTCTCTGGCGTCCCTGGCGCACGCATCCTCGAACCGGCTCGCCAGCCTGCTGCGCGAACGCATCGTCGTCCTCGACGGCGCGATGGGCACGGTCATCCAGCGCTACAAGCTGACGGAGGCGCAATTCCGCGGCGAACGATTCCGCGACTGGAAGGGGAAGGACCTCAAGGGCAACAACGAATTGCTGCTGCTCACCCAACCGCAGGTCATCGAGGAGATTCACCGCCATTACTTCGAAGCCGGCGCGGACATCATCGAGACGAACACGTTCTCGGCGACGACCATCGGGCAGCACGATTTCTTCTTCAAACATCGCGACGGTCGCAAGGACCAGGCGTTCTTCGATGAGGTCATCAACGACGCGACGCTCCGCGACCTCGCGCGCGAGTTGAACCTCGCCGCCGCGCATCTCGCGCGCAAAGCCGCCACGGAAGTCGCGAACAAAACCGGCCAGCCGAAATTCGTCGCCGGCGCAATCGGACCGATGTCCGTGACCGCGAGCATCTCGCCGGAAGTGAACGACGCCGGCTTCCGGTCGGTGAATTTCGGACAGCTCGTCAAAGCCTACACAGAGCAGGTCGAGGCGCTGATGGATGGCGGCGTGGACCTCCTGCTCGTCGAGACCATCTTCGACACGCTCAACGCCAAGGCCGCGCTCTTCGCGATCCAGGGAGTCTTCGACGCGCGCCGCGTGCGACTACCGATCATGATTTCCGGCACCATCACCGACCGCTCCGGGCGCACGCTCACGGGGCAGACGGTCGAGGCGTTCTGGAATTCCGTCGCGCACGCAAACCCGCTCACCGTCGGCCTCAACTGCGCGCTCGGCCCGGACCTCATGCGGCCGTTCGTCGAGGAACTCGTCCACCTCGCGCCGACCTACACGTGCTTCTATCCGAACGCCGGCCTGCCCGACCCGCTCTCGCCGACGGGCTTCCCTGAGACGCCCGAGTCGCTCGCGCCGCAGCTCCGCGAGTGGGCCGAGGCGGGCTTCCTCAACATCGTCGGCGGCTGTTGCGGCACCACGCCGCAGCACATCAAGGCCATCGCCGACGCCGTGCGCGGCATCGCGCCGCGCAAGGTGCCGACCGTCGAACCGTATCTGCGGCTCAGCGGCATGGAGGCGTTCAACCTCACGCCGCAAACGAATTTCGTGAACGTGGGCGAGCGCACAAACGTGACCGGTTCGCCGAAATTCTCGAAGCTCATACTCGCGGGTAATTACGACGAGGCGCTCGCCGTCGCCAAGCAGCAGGTCGAGAACGGCGCGCAGATCATCGACATCAACATGGACGAGGGGATGCTCGATGGCGTCGCCGCGATGACGAA
>CAZUUP010000012.1:16371-26476 GCA_964623105.1 uncultured Akkermansia sp. | reverse complement strand
CGAATACCAGATGGTTGCGGAAGGCATCGAGGTGAAGGACGGCAAGAAGTAATCCCGCGCCGGCGGCGCATCGTCTCTGCTGCATTCGGCTCCGGCCGGTCGGGCGCATATTCCCGGCCGGCCGGTTTGCTTTCCTCCGTCCTCGCCCCTCAGTAAACCGTCACCCGCAACCCCGTCGCGGCGCGAACTTGTTGGGCTATTGTCGAAAGGGTTCGCAGTGGAAGATGCCCACACCCGGCTTTGGGCGTCGGACGGCTTGCCGAGTAGATTTGCACGCCGGATATCTGCGCTCCCCCCTGCTGCAACTCGCGCAAGCGCTCAACGTATTCGGCAATCTCGGCCGGCGTTGGAATGACCCCGTCAATGTTCGCAAACAAAGTCTGGATGACCACCGGACGCTCGCGCGCCACCAGCAACACATTCGCCAGCACGTGATCCAGTCGATCCGAGCCCCGATTGACACGCTCAAACCCGGCCTGCGTTCCCACATCCAGTTTCGCCCAGATTTCATCCTGCCGTGTCAACTGCCGCAGTCCCTCCTGCACCCGCGGCCGGTCAAACGCCGACGCATTGGTGACCAGCACCAGCTTGAAGAATGGCATCCCGCAGATCGCCCGCAAATGTACCACCGTCTCCACCGCTTCACAGAACACCGGGGAGAGCGTCGGCTCGCCATCCCCCGACAGGGATACCTGCCGCAGTTTTCTCAACTCCGCCGGCAGCGCGTTGAAACAGGCCAGGGTTTGCATGCGGCCGGCGTGGACAAACTCCAGCGTCGCCCTCAATTCCCCCGCCAGGCGCTCCACATCCAACACGTCCCCCACGGTCTTGGTTCGATCCACCTCGCAATATGCGCAGTTGAAATTGCAACCGCCATCCGGGTTCATGTTCACCCCAATCGCGAGTCCCTCGGTCCGGGAGGACACGTACAAATACACGAAGCGGTTCTCCAGGAAATTTCGCGGGCAACGAAGCGCCGCCGGTGAATCCGCACCCGTCACGTCATCGGCCTCGGGCGCGTTTCCGGCGACGACTGCGGATTCACGGTTGGTTTCAGTGGCGGACATCTGCCGCCAACCTAATAGGTGCTCCCCCTGTTCGGCTCCCCGTCAATTGCGAAATGCTGGGCCTAAATTGTCCACACTCCCGCCCGTCCTGCTTCCAGATTTAACCCTCGATCAGGCCCGGAGGCGCGCCTTCGACCCGACCGCGCACTCCCCACCGCCTACCGGAAAACCTTCGCCGCCGCGGTCGCGAAATTCACGACCCAGCCGGGGAAAAGGCCGAGGAAGATCACTCCCGCCGCGCAGGCCCAGAGGCACAGCCGCATCGGCATCGAAATCGCAATGGGCGAAAGGTCGGTGACATCCTTCGACCAGTAGATCGCCTGGATGACGCCAAAATAATAGCGGAGCGAAATCACGACGCCGATCACCGCCGCACCCACCAGCCAGTAGTAACCGGTGTTGCCCGCCGCCTGTTCCACGACCGATTTCAGCAGCAGGAACTTACCGAAGAAACCCGCCAGCGGCGGCACACCCGCGAGCGAGACCATCGCCAGCGTCAGGATCGCCGCCAGCATCGGCGACCGCTGGCTCAGGCCCGCCAGCGCCGTGATGTCTTCGCTTTCGACCTGGCGCAGCACGAGCGTCAACACGAGGAACGCCGCCAGAACGGTGAACACGTAACCCGCCAGATAGTAGAGCAGCGCCGCCTGTCCCGCCGCGCTCAGCGCCGCCACGCCCAGCAGCAGATAGCCCGCGTTTGAGATGCTCGAGTAGCCCAGCAGCCGCTTGAGATTCCGCTGCGGCAGCGCACACAGGTTGCCGTAAAGGATGGTCACGCCCGACAACACCATCAGCAGCGTCGGCCAGTGCGCGGTGATCTGCGACGACGCGCCAAACAGCACGCGCAGCAGGAGCACGAAGCCCGCCGCTTTCGATCCCACCGCGAGAAAGGCCGTCACCGGGGTCGGCGAGCCTTGATAGACATCCGGCGCCCACATCTGAAACGGGAACGCCGCGATCTTGAAACCCAGCCCCACGATCACGAGCAGCAGGCCGATGAGGAAAATCTTGTTCGTCACGAACTGCGGCGCGACCGCGGCGATTTCGCCGAAGTTCAACTTCGCCGTCGTCCCATAAATCAGCGCGATGCCGAACACCATGAACGCCGACGACAAAGCGCCGAGAATCAGATACTTCACCCCCGCTTCGAGCGACTGCACCCGGTTCCGTTGAAAACTCGTCAGCACATAGAACGTCACCGTGATCAATTCCACCGCCACGAAGAGCAGCGCAAAGTCATTCGTGGACGCCGCAAACAGCATCCCCGCCAGCGCGAACACCGCCAATGCGAAGAACTCAGACAGGCCAGCTTGGAGTTTGTCGAAAAACTCCACCGCCATCACCAGCACCACGACGCCCGAAAAGAGGAACAGCCGCTTGAAGAAAATCGCCAGCGTGTCCTGCACATACATTTTGCCGAACGCGTGCGTCGTCTCCGGCACCGTCGTGAGAAAACTGCCCGCCAGCAGGAGCAGCAGCACCCCCGCCGCCGCGTAGCCCAGCGTGCGACGGCGCTCCACCGGCAGCCACAGGTCCAGCAGCAACAGCCCGAGGCCGAGCACCACCACCACAATTTCGAGCACCAACGGATTGTTCATGAAAAAGTCAGTTTCAACGCGTCCGCCCCGCCAGTGTGGCCGCCGGAGTGCCCATCGTCTGCGTCGCGACGCCCTTGGCGCCCGGCTTGAGCAACGCCTCCACGCTCGGCGCGATCTTCCGCGTCAGCAGTCCCGGGAAGCAGCCGAAGATCAGCAGCGCCGCCAGCAGCAGGACAAACGGCACGCGCCGCCACCAGCCGGCATCGGTCACGGCGGCGTGCTTTTCCGCCAGCGGCCCGTGCAGGATGTTGCGGATCGCCCGCAGCATGTACACCGCGCCGATGATCAGCGCGCCCCAGCACGCCAGCACGGTCACGGTCTGATAAACCTTCCACGCGCCGAACAGCACCATCGCTTCGCCCGCAAAGTTCGCGAAGCCGGGCAGCCCACAGCCCGCCATCATCGCCATCACCAGCGCCGAGCCGATGAACGGCAGCGGCCGCAGCAGCCCGCCCAGTTCGTCCATCTCCAACGTGCGCGTCTGCGAATACAGATAGCCGCTCAGCGCAAATGTCAGCGCCGCGAGAAACCCGTGCGCCACCATCACCAGCACCGCGCCAGTCACGCCGATCAGGTTCAAGCTCGCGATGCCGAGGAACACAAAACCCATGTGCGCCACGCTCGAATTGCCGATCAGCAGGTTCAGGTTCTTCTGCCGCATCGCGACGAGGCCGCAGTAGAGAATGTTTCCGAGACAGAGCAGCGCCAACAGGTTCAGCCATTCGAGCGCGCCGTCCGGCAGCAGGGGCAGCGCCACGCGGATCAGGCCGTAGAGACCGAACTTTTTCAGCACGCCCGCGTGTAGCATCGCGGTGGCCGTCGGTGCCGCGCCGTAGCCGAGCGGCGCCCAAGTGTGAAACGGCCACAGCGAAACCAGGATGCCGAATCCAAACATCAGCAACGGAAAAATCAGCGTCTGCGCCCGCGCCGCCATCGGATACGCCTTGAAGTGCTTCGTGATCGCCACGAGGTCGAACGTCCGCGCATCGACCGGCAGTTGCAGATACAGCGCGATCAGCCCGATCAACGCGAGCAGCGCGCCCAGGCTCAGGTAAAGCGTGATCTGGTAGGTCGCGTAGTTGCGCTGCTCGCCGCGGCCCCACACGCCGATCATGATGAACGTCGGCACCAGCGCGAACTCGTGGAAGAAATAGAAAAAGAACAGATCCAGCGATGCAAATGCCCCGAGAATGCCCCCGGTCATGAACAGCAGCAGCGTGTAGAATTCCTTCTGCCGCCGGTCGATGTCCCACGACACACACGCCGCCGCAAACGCCACGATGGCCCCCATCAGGATCAACCCGAGATTCACGCCGTCCACGCCGACGTGATAGCTGATCTTCAGTCCTGCGACCCAGCTCACCTTTTGCACGAACTGATACCCCGCCACGCCGGTCTCGAAGCGCAGGAACAGCACGATGGACAACAGCATGGAAACCGCCGTGGCCGCCAGCGCCACGAGCCGCGAGGCCCAGCGGAAATTGGCCGGCACGAACAGCAGGAAGATTCCCGCCAGCAGGGGACAACCGATGATGTAGGTCAGTGGTGACATGCCCGGTTCGTTCGCAAGTTCAGTGTCCTTTTCCGATCACAAGTATCAGCAGCAACGCCACGCCCAGCACGAACAGAAACGTGTAGGTCTGCAAATTGCCCGTCTGCACCAGTCGCAACGCGCGACCAAACAGTTCGGTCGTTCCATGCACGCCGCGCACCAGCAGCCCCGCTATGATCCAGCGGTCCACAAACTGCGCCAGCCGTGCCAGCGCCTCCTGCGTGAGCGCGATCAGGAAGTCGTAAAGCTCGTCGAAGTAGAACCGGTTCTTCATCCCCCGCGCGAGCGCTCCGAGCCGCTGCGGCAGCGGGTCCAATGCGGCGTTCTGGTAAAACTCGCGTGCAAAGGCAAAGCCGAAGACCACGGCGACCAGACCCCCGAGGGCGGCCAGCGGCGCGTGGTTTAAAGGCGCAAAAAGCTGCTCGATGAACGGCAAGTCCTGCACGGGATGACCTCCGGCCAGTTGCCGGCTGAACAGCGCCTCCAGGCCCCAAAAGCCCGCCAGCGCGCTTGGAACCGCCAGCACCCGCAGCGGCCAGACCATCACCGCCGGCGACTCGTGTGCGTGCGAAGCTGCCTCCGTCCGCGCCCCGCCGAGGAAGGCCACATAGTAAAGCCGGAACATGTAGAAGGTCGTGAGTGCTGAAACCGCCACCGCCAGGACGAAGAGGCCGACGCTGTGTTCCACCGCCGCGGCGAGAATGGCGTCCTTGCTGAAGAACCCACTGAACGGCGGCACGCCGCACAGCGCCAGTGTGCCGACGAGGAACGTCCAGTGCGTGACCGGCAGCTTCTTCTTCAACCCGCCCATCTGCCAGATGTCCTGTTCGTGATGCAGCGCGTGAATCACCGAGCCGGCACCAAGGAAGAGCATTGCCTTGAAGAACGCGTGCGTCGTGAGATGGAACATCGCCGCCGTCGGCGCATGCACCCCCACCGCCAGCACCATGTAGCCGAGCTGCGAGAGTGTGGAGTAAGCAAGGATGCGCTTGATGTCATTCTGTTGCACCGCCATCAGCGCGGCCAGCAGCGCCGTGAACCCGCCGATCCACCCGATCACTTCCAAGGCATGCGAGTCGGGAAGGCTCAGGAGGAAGAACACCCGGCACAGCATGTAAACCCCCGCCGCGACCATCGTCGCCGCATGGATCAACGCACTGACCGGAGTCGGGCCTTCCATCGCGTCCGGCAGCCAGACATGCAGCGGGAACTGCGCGCTCTTGCCCATCGCGCCGCAGAAAATCAGCAGCCCCGCCGCCGTTGCCCAGGCCCCCAGCGCCGCCGGATTCTTGAACAACTCATCCTGCAACACACTGAAGTTCAGCGACCCGACCAGCGACCACACCGTAAGGATGCCCAGCATGAAACCGAAGTCACCGAGACGGTTGGTGAGAAACGCCTTCTTGCACGCATCCGCCGCCGAAGGTTTCTCATACCAGAAACCAATCAGCAGATAGCTCGAGACCCCGACCAGTTCCCAGAAGATGAACATCTGGAGGAGATTGTTTGAGAGTACGATTCCCAGCATCGAGAAGGTAAACAGACTCAGACTCGCGAAGTAACGCGCCACGCTGCGGTCCTCGTGCATGTAGCCGTAGGAATACACGTGAATCGCACCGCCCACGCCCGTGACAATGAGCAGCATCATCAGGCTCAACGGATCCAACCGCAGTCCGAAATCCACCTGCAAGTCACCCACTTCCAGCCAGGTGACGATCAACTCACGGCGCTGCGGTTCCCAGCCCGATGCTGTGATGAAGATCAGGGAGAGAATGAAGCCGCCGACCACCGCGCCGATGGACAGCTTCGCGCTCAATTCTCGATCCTTCAGCGTGAACAGCGCGATGCCAGCCGCGGCCAACAGCGGCAGGAACAACACGATCCAGGGTATGGCTTGGAGGGCTTGCATCCGTCAGTAGTCTCGTGCGGGAAACGTGGTGAAAGGGTGGAGAAAAGGTTTCATTGCAATGGCCACGCGCGAGTCGGTTCAGAGTTTCATCGAGGTCAAATCCTCCACATGCGCCGACTTGCGCTTGCGGAACAGCGCGACGATCAAGGCCAGCCCGACCGCCACCTCCGCCGCCGCCACGGTGATGATGAAAAACACCACCACCTGGCCGTTGAGATTCTGGTTGTAGCGCGAGAAAGCCACCAGCGCGAGGTTCGCTGCGTTGAGCATCAGCTCGAGCGACATGTAGATGACCAGCAGATTGCGCCGCATGATCACCCCCAGCAAACCAAGGCAGAACAGCGCCGCGCTCACCACGAGATAGTGTTCCAAACCGACCGGAGGCAGGCTCATTTCAAATCCTTTTTGCTCAGGAGGATCGCCCCCACCATCGCCACCAGCAGCAGCACGGAGAGGATTTCAAAAGGCAGAAGATATTGCGTGAAAAGAATCTTTCCCAGCACCGGCGTCGTGCCCTCACCCTGCGGAATCAATCCCTTGCCCGGCTGCGCGCCCAAGATGCCCGCCACCATCACCGCCGCAAACGCACCGACCGAGACCAACCCGGTCGCGATACCAAATGCTTTGATCTTCCGTCGCGCCTCCTCCTTCAGATCGAGCAGCATGACCACGAACAGGAACAACACCATCACCGCGCCCGCATAGACCAGTATCTGCACCGCTGCGAGAAAAAAGGCGTGCAGCAACACAAACAGGCCCGCCATCGAGACGATCGCCAGCACCAGAAACATCGCGCTGGTCACGGGATTCCGGCTCAACGGATTGACCACGACCATAAGACCGCAGAGCAGCGTTAGCGCGGCGAAGAGATAAAAGAGCAGGTCCTGCATGAATTAGAGATTTCCAATGCCCCGGTGTCCGTTCGCCAGCCGAACCCAAAAAGTCACGCCAAGGGGAGCCGGATTGCGCGAGAGAGCATCCATCCTTGGAGCTTGTCCCTTGGTGCTTCCCTTGAGCTTTGAGCTTCGTCCTTTGAGCTTCATCTTCGTATCAAACCTTGACCGGAAAAACTTCCTGCTCCTTCGCCTCCTCCAGCTTGTGCTTCCACTTCTGCGTTCCCGCATGAGCGCCCCCCAGGGCCAGCAGTTTCTCCTTGTTGTAAATCATCTCCCCGCGGCTCAATCCCGTGAGCGAGTAGTCTCGTTGCAGGAAGATGGCCTCCTCGGGACAAACCTCCTGACAGAAGCCGCAGAAGATGCACCGGAGCATGTTGATCTCGAATTCCTTCGGCATCTTCTCCGCATTGCGCCGGTCGGCGGGCTGTCCCTCGGGACCGGGCGGCGTGATCTTGATGGCCTTGGGCGGGCACACGAATTCGCAAAGCTGGCACGAGACGCACTTGGTGTTGTCCTCCTGATCCCGCACCAGATACGGCGCGCCGCGGTACCCCTCGGGCACCACCCACTTCTGCTCGGGATACTGCATCGTGACAGCTTTCCGGCGGAACACCGTGTTTACAAAATGCCGCGCCGTCACCTTGAACCCACCCCAGACGGCAGGAAGGTAAAGGCGTTCCCAGAAGGAAAGCTCTGTGCGTTTAACAATCATGCGTTGGTTCTGCAAAATGTGTTTCGATGGTTTCGCATTGCCATCCAAGCCGCGCAGGCCGAATTGAAAACGATGGAGCGCTCAGAAACAACGCTGGCGTTGGAAGCGGTTCCCATCTCATTAGCACCCGGCTTTAGCCGGGTGTTAAGGGCGTGCGAATGGTAAAACCGTTTCAACGGTTTTCCTCCTCGTCGCGCCACACCAGTTCGTATTTCGTCACCAAGGCTCGCAACTCGTCCTCGAAGCTCGCCTTTGCGTGATGCCGTTCCTGATCCGCGATATAGGCGCACACCGCCGACACGCTGGATTGCGAGACCGAAAACGCACCATAGCCCCGCTGCCAGCCAAACTTTCCCGGCACCAGATTCTGTTCGTTGATCCAATGCGAACTTTCGCCCTTGAGCAGCTTCACCGCGTCGTCGATGCACAAGTTGCCTGGCAAATCGATCAGCGCGTGAACGTGATCGGCGTTCACAAAATTGATCTTCAGATAAATGCCCTTGGACGCCGAATACTCGCGCAGATGCCCAGACAACTTCACCGCCGCCGCCTTCGAAAGCAACGGTCTGCGTTCCAGTGTCGCCCACACCAAGTGGAGCCACACTCTCGTATAGGAATGCAGGGACATGAGACATTCGATGGTTCATTGGCCATTCCGGGTAAACCGTTGAAACGGTTTACCCGCGTTTTCCCCGCCGAACACCCGGCTAAAGCCGGGTGCTAATGAGATCGGATCAATCGCGCTGACCGAGGGAATGGAAGCGGGCAATTGGGCGAACGCGTCGCGTTCCCGCAGAGCTTCAGTCATGGTCAAGCTGTTAGCTACCAATTTCATTTCGCGCCTTGCAGCCACAGCACCACTGCCGTCGCCAATATGTTTGCCAGGGCCACCGGGATGAACCGCCGCCAGCCCAAATCCATCAATTGATCGTAGCGGAAGCGCGGCAGCATCCAGCGCACCCAGATGAACACCGCCATCAATGCCACGATCTTCCCGAGAAAAATCCCGATGTGAACCAAACCGACCGCCAGCGTGCTCGCCGGCTGGTCCAGACCGCCGAACGGCAGCGTCCAACCGCCGAAGAAGAGTGTCACCATCATCGCCGAGGACGTGATCATGTTGGCGTACTCGGCCATGAAAAACAGCGCGAACTTCATCGAGCTGTACTCCGTGTGATAGCCGCCCACCAGCTCGGTTTCCGATTCCGGCAGGTCGAACGGCAGGCGGTTGGTTTCCGCAAACGCCGCCACCAGGAAGATGAAGAATGACAGCGGTTGCTTGAACACCAGCCACGCGCCGCCCGCCTGATAATCGATCACCTTGCTCAGGTTCAGATCGCCCACCAGCATGAACACGGGGATGACGCTCATGCCCATCGCGATCTCGTAAGAGATCATCTGCGCACTGGAACGGATGCCGCCGAGGAAAGGATACTTCGAGTTGGCCGCATACCCGGCCAGCACGATGCCGTACACGCCGAGTGACACGATGCCGAAAGTGTAGAGGATGCCGACATTCAGATCCGCGATGACCATCCTTTGTTTGCCGAGAAAGGACCCGAATGGAATCACCGCCACCGTCAGAAACGCGGGTATCAGCGACACCGCCGGTGCGAGCCAGAAATAAGCCTTGCGCACATGGGCGGGCGTGAAGTCTTCCTTCAAAAAGCTCTTCAGCCCGTCCGCCAGCGGCTGCCAGATGCCGAACGGGCCTACCCGGTTCGGCCCGACCCGGTCCTGGATGAACGCAGAAATCTTCCGCTCGGCCAGCACCGAGTACGCCACCATCGGCAGCAACACGAGAAAGATGGCGGCAACAATCTTCAGCGTGCTGAAGAGCAGGAACTGCTGCGCAGGACTAAGTTGTTCGAGAAATGACATCGACGTTTGATTGTCAGATTTGCACCGTCACCCCAAGGTCACCCAGGCCACCCCACGTCAGACCACTGAACGCCGGAACCTCCCGCGCCATCTGGTTGAACAACCCCTCGATGCTCACAAAGCCATCCTGGCCGGTGACATTGAAAACCAGATCGTGCAGGAACTCCCACTCGGCCCGCGCGTCGCCCTTTGGCTCGATCGCCTTCATGAACCGCTGCACCCGCCCTTTGGCATTAGTAAAGCTGCCGCGCTTCTCAACATGGGCGCAGCCGGGCAGGAGGTAGTGCGCGGCGGCGGTGGTGGCGTTTGGCAGGATGTCGCTGACAATCAGGGTCTCCACCTTGCCAAGCAATTCCGCGCTGATGCCGTGTTTCGTCACGTCTTCGCCGAAGACGATCAGCGTCTTGATCTTACCTGCCGCAATGCCGGCGGCGATGCTGGGCAGATTGATGCCTGCCTCAGTAAAAGCGATCCCGGTGAGGCGGGCACC
>CAZUUP010000012.1:12152-16271 GCA_964623105.1 uncultured Akkermansia sp. | reverse complement strand
TGCTGGGCAGATTGATGCCTGCCTCAGTAAAAGCGATCCCGGTGAGGCGGGCACCGTTGGTGTTCGGGTTCTTGTCCGCATTCACCAGCAGCCGGTCGGCATCGCCAAATCGCGGAACCGAGTCGGTGATCGCGCCGAACTTCTTCGCCAACTTGCTCAGGAGGAAGAGCTCTTCATTGGTCTGTCGCGCCGAAGCCACGATGGCGACCGAGCCTTGCGACGCGCGCCGGAGTTTCTCGGAAATCTCCTTGATGGCTGGAATCCACGAGGTTACTTCGCGCTCGCCACTTTCATTCCGCCGGAGGACTTGGGTCAGGCGATCCTCGCGGTTGATCCATTTGTAGTTCAATCGTCCGGAGTCGCACATCCAGGTGGAATTCACGCCGTCGTTCTGGCGCGGTTCGTAGCGATAGACCTTCTCCTCGCGCGAGCCTACAACGGTGTTGCAGCCCGTGCCGCAACTGGTGCAGAGACTCTTCGTCTCCTTGAGAAACCACACCCGCATCTGAAACCGGAAATCCTTCGAGGTCAGCGCGCCCACCGGGCAGATGTCCACGGTGTTGAGCGTGTAGTTGTTGTCGAACTGGGTTCCGGGGAAGGCCGCGATGGTGTTATAGCTGCCGCGGTTCACGATACCGAGCTTGTCATCTCCCGCGATGTCCTTGGTGAACCGGATGCAACGCGTGCAGAGAATGCAGCGCTCGTCGTCGAGCACGATGCGCGGCCCAAGATCAACGGACTTCGGCTTGTGTACCTTCGCCTCGACAAACCGGCTGGTCGCCTGGCCGTGCTCGACCGAGTACTCCTGCAGCTTGCACTCACCCGCCTGGTCGCAGATCGGGCAATCGAGCGGATGGTTGATGAGCAGCCCTTCGAGGACGCCCTCTCGCATCTGTTTGGTAGCCGCAGAACTGGGATAAATCTCCATCCCCGGCGAGATGGGCGTCGCACACGCAATGGCACCGCGCGGCGTCTGCGGCTCGTAGGGCAGGGTCTGCCGGGCGATTTTCGGCGTACCATCCTCATTCAAAAGCGGCTTGCGATCCGGCCCCATCGCCGGCAGGCCAAACTCCACCAGGCACATGCGGCAATTGCCCGCAATCGGCAGCTTGGGATGATAGCAATAGTGCGGCACCTCCTTGGCCGCGATCTGACAGGCCTGCAGCATCGTGGTCGGCACCAGCCTGCCCTGCCAGTCGGGCATGAGCTTGGGCACCTCGACCTCGCGGCCGTCCACCTTGATCTTGATCTTCTCGACCGGCGGCGGCGCGGCGGGCGCGGCGGGCTTGGTTTCGGTTGTTACGGCGGTGGACATGCTTAAATCTCTCCGGCGTATAGGTCGGCGATGGGGAAAATCATGTCATAATCACCCCACATCAAATCACCGAAGTGCAGCCGGAAGGCCTTGAATTTCCGCAACTGCCGATACTGCGCTAGGTCGGGGTTACGGGCTTTACGCAGGAATGGCTCGAAGTCCATTTCGCGAACCGCCCCGTCACTAAACGTCAGCTGAATCTTATAGCCCGAGAGGTATCGAGCCTCCGTAATTGCTAGATAATTGGTGGTCGGAGTTTTCATTTCAGTTTTCTGGTGATGATTTCCGGTTTGTTGTGCCGCTTGAACACAAAGAAATCCACCCAACGCCGCACGACATCTTCTGCCCTGGCCCGGACCACAACCCGAAAGTCCCTCATTTTGCCGGCAGTTAGCGTCGGTTTCCCCTTCACGTTGGAAAAAACAATCCGCAGGATTTTGCCGTCCTTCAAAATAATTTCCGCCCGAGCCTGGCCACCCTGAAACTCGCCGTGGACATGGATCGGCTCGTGTTCATTCGCGTAGAAGAACACAACCAGTCCAAAGTATTCGTAAAGTTTGGGCATGGTTGATTCAGTGACTCGGATTTCCCCCGAATCTTTTCAACACCCCGGCACCGCGCTTCGCCTCATCCCTCGCGCCCTTCGCTTCGATCCAGTCATTGGACTCATTCGCAAAGCTGAGATCTGGCCAGACGCAGGTATCGCCAGAGACGCACTCAGCCGGCTTCAGTGAGTTGTGTTTCAGCAGCTTCATTTCAACGGGCCGTCGCCAGCGCAATATTTTCCACGATTAGTCTCGGCAACTGACCGGAACCGAGCACCCGCTTGGCATCCAACACTTCAATGCCGACGAGTTGCTCGCCCTCGCCCATGTTGAGCGCGACTTCATCGCTCAGGCGGACGGTCCGGCATTGCTGCGGGCCGTCCAGCAGGCGGATGTAGAGCGCGTCCACTTCGGAGTCGTAGCTGATTTTCATATCGTGAACCGGCTAGAAGTAGAACGTGTAAACGGTGATGACCACAATCTCATTCGCTTCTTCTTTGATCACTGGTGCCACCTGTTTGATGGCATAGCGGCGACCATTCCAGTCGGCGTTGAACTGGAAATTCTCCCGGCAGAGTTCGCGTCCGTGTTTGGCTGTTTCGCGGCTGCCGCTGCGGATGGTTTCAATGACTTCATCGTGAGTGGCCCCCGTTCCACGCACTGCTCTTGCGCATGGCGGGTGAGCCTTATTGGTTTCATCTGTGAGTACTCGCGGCGGCTTTTAGCTCCTGCGACTGACCAGTAATCTTCGCCGTCGCCTCATCCGCCGCGCCCTTCGCTTCAAACTCATCCCGGAACTTATTTACAAAGCTCAGGACCGGCCACGCACAAGCTTCGCCAAACGCGCAGATCGTGCGGCCCTGGATGTTGCTGGCGATCTTGACCAGATAGTCGGCGTCCGCCTTGCGCCCTTCGCCGTGGGTCATGCGGTGCAGCGCCTTGCTCATCCAGAGGGAACCTTCGCGGCACGGGGTGCATTGGCCGCAGCTTTCGTGGGCGTAGAACTCACTGACGTTGGCGAGGCAATCGACGATGTCGCGGCTGTCATCCATGACAATCACCGCACTCGACCCGGACATGGTGCCGGCCTGTTGGAGCGAGTCGAAGTCGTAGGGCAGGTCGAGCAGCGGCACGTCCACCTTGGCCATCTGCCCGTCGGCGCCCTTGCGGTTGAGTTTGAAAACTTCCCCCGCCTTCAGAACCTTCGCCGAGGATCCCCCGGGGATCACGGCCTTGAGTTTACGCCCGTCGCGCAGGCCCCGGCCAAAGTTCTCGTGATTGATCAGTTCGCCGAGTGTGACTTTGCCCACCTCGATTTCGTAGTAACCGGGGCGTTTCACGTCGCCGCTGAGACTGACGATCCGCGTGCCGGTGTTGTTGGGCGTGCCGAGTTTCGCGTATTCAGCACTGCCCATGTTCACAATGTGCTTCACGTGGCAGAGGGTTTCCACGTTGTTCACAATCGTCGGGCACTGGTAGAGGCCGAGCACGGCCGGGAAGTAGGGCGGCTTGATTCGCGGATACGGCCGTTTGCCTTCGAGCGATTCGATCAGGCCGGTCTCTTCCCCGCAAATATACGCCCCCGCGCCGCGGTGGACGTGGATTTCGAGGTCGTAACCGCTGCCGAGAATGTTCTTGCCGAGGAACCCCCTGGCCCGCGCCTCTTGCAACGCGCGATTCAGGATGCGCGCGCCTTCGGGCATCTCGCCACGAATGTACAGGTACGCCAGCTTCACATCGTTGGCCCAGCAGGACAAAATCATGCCCTCGATCAATTGGTGCGGATCCTTGTGGATGATCTGGCGGTCCTTGAACGTTCCCGGCTCGGACTCGTCCGCATTGCAAATCAGGTAAATGGGCTTGCCGCTGCGCCGGTCCACCAACGACCACTTGAGTCCGCACGAAAAGCCCGCGCCGCCGCGTCCGCGCAGTCCCGACGCCTTCACGTCCTCACGCACCTGCTCCTGCGGCGACATCTTCTTGCCGTCCGGCAGGTCCTTGGGCGCGATGGCAAACACCTTCTTGAGCGCCTCATAGCCGCCATGCCGGAGATAGCAGTCCAAGTCGGGCGTGTAGCCCGCCTGATCGACGTTTTTTAATATCAGCCTGAATTCCTGCGGCATAGGGCCTTGACTCTCAGTTCAAAAACTTTAATTTCACCGCGCTCCGGCTTGCCCGATGGTGTAACGGTAGCACAGCAGATTCTGAATCTGCTTGTCATGGTTCAAATCCATGTCGGGCAGCCAATTCTTCATTTCG
>CAZUUP010000012.1:0-12052 GCA_964623105.1 uncultured Akkermansia sp. | reverse complement strand
GTCACCGGCTTGCCCGTGACCCGCGCCAGCGCAGCCAGCAGGGCCTTCGTCTTATCGCGGCCGGCCTCGTCCACCGCCGCACGAACACCGGTGTCCACCTGCGAAAACAATGGCGTCAAATCCACCTTCCATTTCCCACCGTCCTTTGCGAACCCATAGACCACATTCGGCAACGGCTTGCCCCGCAGAACCAAGGGGGCCGTCGCGCGGTTGCCAGTGAAGGTCAACGAACCCAGTTCCCAGTCCGCCACCGATCTGGCCGGTGTCCAACCGGCATTGACTGTTTTGACGTAAAACTCCGCCGGTCCAAGCGTTTCCAGACGGGCGTCTGCAAACTCCAGCCGCGTCCGCAGCACCAGACACTGGGCTGGCGCGGACATTTTCAAAATCTCCGTCTTCCCGCCCGTCAAGGCCCGCTGCAACACCGTCCCGAAAAAATCCACGCTGCCCTGCGAAACCGCCCCCAGCGCCGCAGCTCCGTCCTTCGACTGAATTGCCGCCCGATACGCTGCCAGAACCGCACGAACATCCGCCTCCTCCCCGGCCGGACGTTGCGCCGAGCAGGCCGAACCCCAGGCGCAGACCATCACCAGCACCAACTGCCATGTCGAACGAAGCTTCATCTATTTTCCCGCCGCCAAAATCCGGTTCGCATCCTGCGCCCCAACCTTCTCATGCAACGTCTCGTTGACCAGGACCACCGGTGCCGTCCCGCAACTCGCCAGGCACTCGACAAATTCGACGGTGAACTTCCCGTCCGGCGTGGTCTGCGGGACATGCGCATGCGAATCCAGCCCAAGCTTGTCGCAAAAATGTTTCCGCACCTCCGCGCTGCCAGCGAGCGCGCAGCTCAATGTGCGGCACACTTTGATATGCGTCTTGCCCAGCGGTTCCTGCCGGAACATCGGGTAGAACGTCACCAACTCGTAAATGTTGATCGGCTGCAATCCCAGCTTCGCCGCCGTCCATTCCATCGCCTCTTTCGAGATCCAGCCGAAGTGCTCCTGCAACGCGTGCAGCAGCATCAGCGACGCGCTCCGCTTCTGCGGATAATGCGTGATCAACTCGTCGATCTCGGCTTCAAGATTTGTCGGAACAACGAAATTCATCGGTCACACTCCCCCATCACAAAATCCAGCGACCCCAGAATCGCCACCGTGTCGCTCATCATGTGCCCCGGCAGCACCTTCGGCAGGATGCTGAGATTCACAAATGATGGCGCGCGTATCTTCATCCGATACGGCGTCCCGCCACCGCGGCTGTTGATGTAGAAACCCAGTTCACCTTTGGGATTCTCGCCGCCAAAATAGATTTCCCCCGGCGGCGCGTTCACCCCTTGTGTCACCAGCATGAACTGATGAATCAGCTCCTCCATGCTGGTCAGGACCTTTTCCTTCGGCGGCAACACGGTCTTGCCATCCGGCACGTTGATCGGCTCGTGCGTCTGATTGTCCGGCCCGCCCGGCAGCTTCTCCAGGCACTGCCGGATGATCCGCACGCTCTGCCGCATCTCCTCCATGCGCACGAGATACCGGTCGTAGCAGTCGCCGACCGACCCGAGCGCCACGTCGAACTCAAGGTCCGCGTAGCAAAGATACGGATGCGCCTTGCGCAAATCGTAATCCACGCCGCTGCCGCGCAGATTCGGCCCCGTCAGCCCGTAGTCGATGGCATCCGCGCGCGAGATGATGCCCACGTCCCGCGTGCGATCGACGAAGATGCGGTTGCGCGTCAGCAGCTTCTCGGACTCGTCGAAATTGACGACCACCTCGTTGCAAAACTTCCGCACCGCCTCGACCCACCCCGGCGGCAGATCGCGCGACAATCCGCCAATCCGCGTGTAGCTCGTCGTGAACCGCGCCCCCGTCAGCGACTCCGCCAGATTGTAGATTTTCTCGCGCTCCGTGAACGTGTGCAGGAACACCGTCAGCGCGCCAACATCCATCGCAAACGCGCCCAACCCCAGCAAGTGCGCCGAAATCCGCGCCAACTCGCAGCAGATCACACGGATGTACTGGCAGCGCGGCGGCAGTTGTTTGTCGATGCCCAGCAACTTCTCCACCGCCAGCGCGTACACCACGTTGTTGTGCAGCGGCGCGAGATAATCCAGCCGGTCCGTGTAGGGGATGAACTGGGTATAGGTCATGTTCTCGGCGATCTTCTCGTCGCCGCGATGCAGATAACCCACGTCCGGCGTCGCCTTCGTGATGATCTCGCCATCCAGCTCCAGCAGCAGCCGCAGCACCCCGTGCGTCGCCGGATGCGACGGCCCCATGTTGAGCACCATCTTCTCGCCCTCGAGATCGCGCATCTCGTCCGCGCCGGAAGCGGGAACCGCCGCCCCCGGCAGCTTTTGCACAGCCTCGGCTGCCCGGCCCGCGGGCTCGCGGAATTGGATTTCTTGAACGGTGGCCATGTAAAATTATTCCTCCGGATTCCGCACGCGCGGCTCGCGGGCCATCGTGTCCCTGCCACCCGCCACCGTCACAAACGGTCCGCCCTCCAGCGGCGCCGGCTTCGTAAATGCCACCTCCGGCAAATCCGTCGGCCTGCCCGCCAGCGGAAAATCTTTGCGCAACGGAAAATACGGATACCCCTCCCACATCAAAATCCGCCGCAGGTCCGGATGCCCGCGGAACCGCAGCCCCATCATGTCGTACGCCTCCCGCTCGTGCCAGTCCGCCGTCCGCCACACCCCGCTCACCGTCGGCAGCTCCGACTTCTCCTCGCTCACGTCCGTCTTCAGCCGCAGATGGCACCGATGCCCGTGGCCATACAACTCGTAAACCACCGTCCAGCGCGGATCCTCCCCATAATTGTCCACACTGCTCAGGTCCACCAAATAATCGAAACCCAGCTCCGCCTTCGCAACCGCGCACACTTCCGCGATCCGCTCCGCATCTGCCACCTTCACTGTGGCCTCACCGCGAAACTCGGTGGGCGACGACAACAGCCCCGGGAACCGCTCGGCTAACTTGCTGGCCTGTTCGGATGCTGTCATTTTGCAATTATCCTCAACCTGCTCCGCGCCGCCTCACTCACGCCCCCTGTCGCTGCGTCGCGAGGAACGGCTCCTTCGCCACCTTGGCCTGCAACTTCATGAACCCATCCAGCAGCGCCTCCGGCCGCGGCGGACACCCCGCCACATACACATCCACCGGCACAATGTTATCCACCCCCTGCAACACCGCGTAACTGCGATACATCCCGCCCGTCGAAGCGCATGCGCCCATCGCGATGACATACTTCGGCTCCGCCATCTGGTCGTAAATCCGCCGCACCGCCAGCGCCATCTTGTACGTCACCGTCCCCGCCACAATCATCACATCCGACTGCCGCGGCGAAAACCGCATCACCTCCGCTCCGAACCGCGAGATGTCGAACCGGCTTGCCCCCGCCGCCATCAACTCGATCGCGCAACACGCCAGACCCATCGGCATCGGCCACAGGGAATTCTTGCGAAACCAGTTCACCGCGGCATCCAGACGCGTCACGATAACCTCGCCCTCGATCTTGGAATTGTATCCGATTTCAGCGCTGGATTGCATAAGTGAGGCGGCCGCCCGCCCGAATTTTTGCGAACCTAAGCGTGCCCAAAAACAGCGGCAAGCCAATTTGTGATTTTTTTCACAAGCGCGATCACGACCCTGTTCCCGCCGCCATGCTGCCCTGCTTTCGCCCCTCGGTCCCCACTCACGCCCCCGCCCGGCGATAAGGCTTGTCCCGCCCCGTTCCACCCCCTTAAATGCAGTCCATGCAAGCGGTTCAGATACTTGCCCACGGCAGTCCTGGAACCTTGGCGTATCGCGAAGTCCCGGACCCGGTCCCCGCCCCCGACGAAGTGCGCGTCCGCGTCCGCGCCTGCGGCCTGAACCGCCTCGATCTCTGGTGCGAAGCCGGCTCCCTTCCCATCCCCATCGCCCTTCCCCGCATCCCCGGCTGCGAAGTCGCCGGCGAAATTGAGGCCCTCGGCACCGATGTCGATCAATGGCGCGTCGGCGACCGCGTCGCCGTGCAATCCAACATCTTCTGCGGCAATTGCGAATTCTGCCGCCAAGGCCAGGAATCCATCTGCCTCAACAGCCAGTTGCTCGGCGTCCAGCGCGATGGCGGCTTCGCCGAGAAAGTCGTTGTCCCCGCCCGCGCCCTTCTCGCCCTGCCCGAGAGCGTGGACGAAATGACCTCCGCCGCCCTCACCCTTGCCGGTAGCACCGCCATGCACATGCTCACCGACCGCGTCGAAGTGAAATCCGGCGACTGGGTTCTCGTCATTGGCGCCTCCAGCGGGGTGGGCAGCGCCGCCATCCAGATCGCCCGCGAACTCGGCGCCCACGTCATCACCACCGCCTCCAGCGACTCCAAGCGCGCCCTTGCCCTCAAGCTCGGCGCGGAATTCGTCGTGGATTCCACCGAATCGGACTGGCCCGCGCAAGTCCGCCAGCTCACCCGGAAACGCGGCGTGGACATCGTCGTCGAGCACGTCGGCGGCGACGTCCTCCGCCAGGTCTTCCACTGCCTCGCCCGCGGCGGCTCCGTCGTCACCTGCGGCGCGACCGCCGGCCGCGAGACGCCGCTCGACCTCTGGCCCTTCTTCGTCAAGCAACAGCGCCTCGTCGGCAGCTACGGCCGAAATCACGCCGACGCCGCCGCCACCCTGCAATGGGCCGCCGAGGGCAAACTCAAGCCCGTCATCGACCGCGTCTTCCCCCTCGCCCAGTTCGCCGAAGCCTACGCCGCCCTCCGCGAACGCCGCGTCCACGGCAAAGTCCTCCTCTGCCCCTGAAAACCTTGGCACCCTTCCCCATTCCCCCGCCCCAGATTCTCCGGCCAGGCCGTCCGGAAATATTTTCCCCGTGATTTTCTTCCCCAAACCATAGAAAAAACCCACTGCATGTTTTCACTCCAGCAACTCTTCGGCAAAGGCGACCGCTTCTTCGAACTCCTCGAAGCCAGCGCGGAAGAAGCCCTCACCAGCGTCCAACTCCTCATCCGCCTCCTCAACACCACCCCCAAACCGACAACGCTCGACGACTTCGTCTTCTCCCGCCGCAAAGACAAGCGCCTCACCGAGCAAATCTCCGAGGAACTCGTCAAAACTTTCGTCACCGGCCTCGAACGCGAAGACATCGAGACCCTCTCCAACGCCCTCTACAAAATCCCCAAGACCGTCGAGAAATTCGCCGAGCGCTACGAACTCTCCCTCGCCATCGTCAGCACCACCGACTTCTCCAAACAAGCCGACCTCATGGGCAAGGCCGCCGAAGCCGTCGTCGCCCTCGTCCGCCAGCTCCGCGACCTCCAGCAACTCGAACGCGCCAAGGAACTCAACGACCGCCTCCAATACGTCGAAGGCGAGGCCGACAAACTCATGCTCGTCCTCCTCAAAGACCTCTACAGCGGCAAACACGACCCCCTCAAAGTCATCATCGTCCGCGACCTCTACGAACTCATCGAGAAAGTCATCGACCGCTGCCGCGACGCCGGCAACGTCGTCTCCCACATCGTCCTGAAAAACTCCTGACCCGCGCCCCGCATGACGCTCATCCTCACCGTCATCATCGTGGCGCTCGTCTTCGAGTACATCAACGGCTTCCACGACACCGCCAACTCCATCGCCACCGTCGTCTCCACCAAGGTCCTCACCCCGCGCCAGGCCGTCTTCATGGCCGCCCTCACCAACCTCATCGGCGCGCTCTGGGGCACCGCCGTCGCCAAAACCATCTCCTCCGGCCTCGTCGATGGCAAGGTCGTCACCTCGCAAGTCCTCATCTGCGCCCTCATGGGCGCGATCATCTGGAACCTCATCACCTGGTGGTTCGGCCTCCCCTCCAGCTCCTCCCACGCCCTCGTCGGCGGCCTCGGCGGCGGCGCGCTCGCCGCCGCGCACAACAACTGGAACGTCATCGTCTGGTCCGTCCCCGCCGCCTCCGGCCACTGGTGGGAAGGCAAAGGCATCCTCTGGAAAGTCATCGTCCCCATGCTTCTCTCCCCGATTCTCGGCCTCCTCGTCGGTTTCGTCATCATGGGTGCTTTCTATTTCATCCTTCGCCACTGGCGTCCCCGCACCGTCAACAACGTCTTCGGCAAACTCCAGCTCCTCAGCTCCGCCGCCATGGGCTTCATGCACGGCACCAACGACGCCCAGAAAACCATGGGCATCCTCGCCCTCGCCCTCGTCACCGGCACCAAGGCCGGCGCGTTCGATAATCTCCCCTCCTGGCTCATCTTCCTCCACACCCCCGAGCCGGCCAAAGGCCAGACCCTCGAAATCGCCACCTGGATCAAGCTGACCTGCGCCATCGTCATGGCCGCCGGCACCGCCGCCGGCGGCTGGCGCATCATCAAAACCCTCGGCCACAAAATGGTGAAACTCCAGCCCGTCCACGGTTTCGCCGCCGAGACTACCGGAGCCGCCGTCATCGCCGCCGCCTCCCACTGGGGCATCCCCGTCTCCACCACCCACATCATCTCCTCCGCCATCATGGGCGTCGGTGCCGCCAAACGCCTAAACGCCCTCCGCTGGAACGTCGTCGAGCGCATCCTCTGGGCCTGGGTCTTCACCATCCCCGTCAGCGCCCTCCTCGCCTACCTCCTCTTCCGCCTCGTCGCCGCCACCGGCCACGCCGGCTAGAAACCTTGCAGGAGCCAACGTGAGGAAATCCCGAGCGCCAAAGAAAAGCGCAGCTTGGGGTCAACGTACCCGGCACACGGCAGGGTGGATATTGGCAACGCGCGGCGTGGTACCCGTGAACTCACGGAAGCCCAACAGCGGAGTTTTGGGCAAAGGAATGGAGGCAAAGGAATGGGGACCGGAAAACTTTTGGTCTTCATTCCTTTGCCTCCATTCCTTTGCCAAATTCGTTTCGCGGACTGGGTTCAGATTCCTGTTGGCACGGGCGCGTTTGTCGAGCCGCGGTCGCCGTTGGCGTCCGGCGAACCCGACCGCTGAGACGGCGCAGCCTAACGCCACCGCACTCGGCGAATGGAGGGAGAGTGCGTTGACAGACTCCAACTTTTTCCCCGCAAAGAAAGGCATCCAGATTCCGCAGCCCAACCCCGGCCTCCCCATTTTTCTGCCCCCATTTTTCTGCCGCCCCTCCCCGTCTTCGCGCCGCCACCCAATGTTTCTGCCGCTCCTCCTCCTCTTTCTGCCCCTCCTCGCGTCCGCCCAAGACCACGACCTCGTCCTCCTCAACGCCCGCGTCCTCGACCCCGAAACCCACCTCGACGCCCCGCGCCATGTCGGCATCCGCGACGGCCGCATCGCCACAATCTCAATCGAACCCCTCACCGGCCGCGCCAGCCTTGATGCCCGCGGACTCGCCCTCGCCCCCGGCTTCATCGACCTGCACCAACACGGCCAGGACCCCGCCGATTACCGCCTCAAAGCCCTCGACGGCTACACCGCCGTCCTCGAACTCGAAGTCGGCACCGCTGACCTCGACGCGTGGTACGCCCGCCGCGCCGGCACGTCCGCGATTCACCACGGCGTCAGCATCGGCCACATCCCCTGCCGCATCGCCGCCATGGGCGAAACCCCCGTCTTCATCCCCGGCGCCGCCTCCCGCGCCGCCACCAACCACGCCACCGACGCCCAGCTCGCCGACCTCCTCCGCCTCCTCGAAACCGGCCTCCAACGCGGCGCGCCCGCCGTCGGCTTCGGCATCCAATACACCCCCGGCGCAACCCAGTGGGAAATCCTCGAAACCTTCCGCGTCGCCGCCCGCCACCGCGCTTCGTGCCATGTCCACATGCGCGCCAAGGGCGAAACCGGCCCGGAAAACACCTTCACCGCCCTCGCGGAACTCATCGCCGCCACCGCCGTCACCGGCGCGCCCGTCCACGTCGCCCACGTCCAGAGCACCGCCAACCGCTCCACCCCGCGCATCCTCCAGCTCATCACCGACGCCCACGCCCGCGGCCTCGACATAACTGTCGAGTGCTACCCCTACACCGCCGGCATGACCGACATCAAATCCGCCATCTTCGACCCCGGCTGGCAGCAACGCGCCGGCATCGACTACGCCGACCTCCAATGGACCGCCACCGGCGAACGCCTCACCCCCGAGACCTTCGCCCGCCACCGCACGACCGGCGGCATGGTCATCGTCCATTCCAATTCTGAAAATCTCATCCGCGAAACCCTCGCCCATCCCCTCACCATGATCGCCAGCGACGGCATCATCGGCCACCCCCGCAACGCCGGCACCGCCTCGCGCGTCCTCGGCCGTTACGTCCGCGAAACCCGCACCCTCACCCTCCTGCAAGCCCTCGAGAAACTCACCCTCGCCCCCGCCCGCCGCCTCGAAACCCGCGTCCCCGCCATGAAAAACAAAGGCCGCCTCCGCCCCGGCGCTGACGCCGACCTCGTCCTCTTCGACCCCGAAAAAATCCTCGACCACGCCACCTACGAAAACCCTTCCCTCCCCAGCACCGGCATCCACCACGTCCTCGTCAACGGCACCTTCATCGTAAAAAACGGCCAGTTCCTCGCAGCCACCCACCCCGGCCAACCCATCCGCGCGCCCCTCTCCCGGTAGGGACGCGTTGCGCGCGTCCGTGACCTTTCGCCACCCTCCACCAGCCCACACCCCCCAATTTTCGGGACGACAACGGATGGGCTGGAGGAGCGGTTTGTCCCAAATCAACTGAAACGCTGACAGAAGATGAAATTCTGTTTTACAAACTCGCCTCAAATGAAATGTGGCCAAATTAGTTTGGTCAACCTGGTTGCGGAATTACAAACACGTTCGCCGGGAGAAACAAACAGCCGGTTCCGGCAATAAACTCAATACCTGCACTGTGCCCGCTCACCTTTGGATTAACGGCGCTGACTTGGATTGACGCCACAAAAGCTACTCACCAATAAATCACAACTTCCGAGCCAAGTTGATCATTTATCAGACCGACGAATTAGCATCTGAAAATAGGTTCCGCCTTTGCCATCTCCGGAAAATCCGATGTCGACTGGGACACCCTTGCCATCGATCGTAAATACCCACCGTTCCGCCCATTTCCTCAAATTCTGTGGGCCTTTTGGAAGGCTAAGAATATAGGGTTTGAAGGTCAGTGCCGCCGGATCATAGGTGTAGCCCTGCATCATCAATTGGACATTCGCCATCATGAGAGCATCAAAGGTCAGGCGTTTATCGCAGAGGGTTCCCTCACGAATGACTTCCTTTGGCAACTGGCCACGCAATTCATTCTTATCTGGAAATCCGCTTGATGCCTTTTGGGTATCCGGGGTCGAACATCCACAGCTAAGCAGTAAAGACGCAATAATTGCTGACAAAATAGGAGCATTCATATCATTTGGTTGTTTTGTTTTTAATATCTCCGGTGATCTATGACATTCGTTGCATTCAGCGTGCGAATACCACAACCGATTCGGGAGGGGGGTGCCGTCTTAAGTGTGGTGTAGCCGTGCTTTCAATTTCACCGACAACTGTCGGCACGACAATGGCAGACCTGCCTGAGTGCGCAGAGGGGGCGGGCGGCCGGGTACAGCTAACTGCTGGTTCTGCCTTCATGATCATGTGGGTTGAATACTCACATTCCGCATTGCCTGCTATCCTTAAATTGCTATTTATTACACCTATTTTGGCAAATAATTGCCGGGGTTCGATTAGTAACAGGAGCAACATCAAAGATGAGTTCTTAACGGCCCTAAGACAGAGACCGATCAAAGATCAATTGAGTTTTGCCAGGAGTTTTGTCTGGCGGTGCGCGCCTGCAAACCTTTTCGCCACCATCCCCGCGCGTCCGAGCAAAGACATGTCATTGCCGCCCGCCCGCCCCCTCCCCCCTCCCGAAGACGCTGCTTGCCAAACACCCACGCCAGCGCAAATTGATCACCGATGATCCCGGTCCCACAGCACTCCCAGCCCCTTCGCGGAGCCCGGAAACCATTCTCCCGCCTCGCGCCCTTCATCGCGTTGCTGCTCTCCCTCTCCGCCGCCGCCGCCACCACGAGCACCGACGAGCCCCAATTCCGCCGCCACGTTGTCCCCATTCTCAGCAAACTCGGCTGCAACGGCGGCGCGTGCCACGGCGCGGTGCAGGGGAAGGGCCGTTTCACGCTGTCACTGTTCGGCGGCGATCCGCAGGCGGACTACGCCCAGGTGGTCCATGCCTTCGCCGGTCGCCGGATCAATCCCATCGAACCGGCGAAGAGCCTGTTGCTGCGCAAACCCACGCAAGACCTCGCGCACGAGGGCGGCTTGCGCCTGGAACCCGGCAGCTTCGAGCACAACCTCCTCCTCCACTGGATCGCCAGTGGCGCACCGCGCGACAATCCCGACGATCCCCAGCAAGTAGCGCGCTACCGCGTCAAGCAACTCCGCATCACCCCCGCCGAACAGGTGCTCGATCCGGGCAAGACCTACGCCCTGCGCGTCGAAGCCACGTTCGCCGACGGCACGGTCGAGGACATGACACGCTTCTGTTCCTTCGAATCGCGCGACAAATCCGTGGTGACCGTCGATCCCTCGGGCCTCGTGCGCGGCGTCGGCGTCGGTGACACCTCCCTCGTCGCGCGTTACCGCGGCGAACCCGTCGCGACCACCGTGTTGGTACCGCGCGGCGGCGCCTCCGCCAGCGAACCATTCCCGAAAATCACGCCGCACAACTTCATCGACGAACACATCCTCGCCAAACTCCAGCGCCTCAACCTCCCGCCCTCCGGCCTCGCCGACGACGAAACCTTCCTCCGTCGCGCTTCGCTCGACATCGCCGGCGCGCTGCCCACGCCCGACGAAATTCGCGCCTTCCTGCAAGCCGGCCCCGCGGGCGACACCGCCAAGCGCGCGAAGAAGATCGACGAACTCCTCCTGCGCCCCGGTCACACCGCGCTCTGGACCCTCAAGTTCTGCGACCTCCTCAAGGCCACCGACTTCGGCGTCTATGCCGACGGCCTGAAAAACGAAGACGACGCCCCGCGTTTCGCCGCCTGGGTCCGCGCACGGCTTCAGGAAAACACGCCGTACGATCAGTTCGTCGAGCGCATCCTGCTGGCGACCAGCCGCGAGGGCAAAAGCATCGAAGCGTGGGGCAAGGACGTCGAGAAGCTCTACGAACTCTCCACCGCCGACTGGGGCGAAACCGCCTTCTACAGCCAGCGCAAGTCACTTGATCTCTACTGGCAGCGCAAAGGCGCGAACGGCGTCTCCGGCACGCTCCAGGTCGCCCACGCCTTCCTCGGCCTGCGCCTCGAATGCGCCCAGTGCCACCGCCACCCGCACGATGTCTGGCAGCAGGACGACCTCCTCAGCTTCGCCAACTTCTTCACCCGCATCCGCAAACCCGGCTTCGAAGGCGGCAACGAGAAGAAATACCCCGAGCACGCCAAAGTGTTCAAATCCTACGAAGCCGAGGGCAAAAACCTCACCGCCGAAGTGAAGAAACTGAAGGAAGGCGATCTCAAGTCCCTCACCGAAAAGCTGGCCAAAGCCAAGTCAGACAAAAGTCCCGACTACGACACGCTCAAGACCGAGCACGACGCCTTGAACGAACGCATCCGCCAGCTCGAGCGGCGCGGCAAATACCTCGCGGACAGCGTCGCCAAGCGCATCCTCCACACGGACATTTTCTGGCAGCAGGATGACAAGACCTGGGCCAGCGTCGTCAGTCCGCTCGGCTCCCAGAAGTCGATGCAGTTCCGCCTGCTGGGCGACGCCGAACCTGCCAACATTGATAACTCCGAAGACCCCCGCCAGCGCGTGATGGACTGGCTCCGTCGTCCCGACAATCCCTACTTTGCCAAGGGAATCATCAACCGCGTCTGGGCGCACTACTTCGGCCGCGGCATCGTCGATCCTCCCGACGATCTCTCGCCGCTGAATCCGCCGACCCACCCACGCCTGTTCGATGAGTTGGCGAAACAATTCATCGCCAACAAATACGATCTCCGCTGGCTCCACCGCACGATCCTCACCAGCCGCACCTATCAGCAAAGCAGCACCCCGACGCCCGCCAACGCGATGGACCGCGCCAATTACGCCCGTTTCTACCTCCGCCGCCCGCCCGCCGAGGTGCTCATCGACGCCATCGACCA
>CAZUUP010000011.1:0-26639 GCA_964623105.1 uncultured Akkermansia sp. | reverse complement strand
TCAAAACGTCTATGACCTATGCGCTACGCATTCTTTCCGGGGCAAGTGCAGGGCTAGGGCTCTGGGGCTCGCATTGCACGCTATCAAGGCTTGTTGCGGGCTTGCGGTAATGGTCTGACGCTCGGCGCTTGGTTGAGAGATTGTGGGATGGTTATCCGGTGGTTTGCGGCCACTCGGGATGGGTGTTTGTTCAGGTCTCGATCTTCTGCGAATTCCTCTCCGGCTTGCTTCTGTCGGCGTCTTCCCGGTTGTGCTGGCGTGGCTTTCGTTTTGTCCTGGAAGTTCGCCAATTGGACCCCGCGAGACCTTGAAGTTGCGATCGCTTCGCTCTGAAGCCGGGTTCAAAGGGTCAGCCAAGGGCCAGGGCTTCGGCAAGCAGGGAACATCTTTGTGGCTCGGAGTCCGGCGGAAGGGTTCGGGTAAACTTGGTGGTATCGCAGGAGCGGAGCTTTGCGCTCCGATTTGGTCGGCTTTACATCCAAGGCGGGTGGGACTAGAAAGGCGGCGAATCATTGTTCCCATGAACCTCAGATTTACCTCCTTTCCGCGGCGCGGATTCCTTGCTCGTGCGGCACTGGGTGCGGGTGGGCTCCTGATGGGGCGGGCGGGGGCGGCGGAGCGGCCGCCGGTGGCGGTGCCGCGCGCGACTTCAGGCGACACAGCGGTGGAGCCGGACTGGGCGACCCGGTTGACGTTGACCGTGGGCACTCGTGACGCCGAGATGGTTGGCGACGACGACCGGGTGATCCAGGCGGCGGTGAGCTATGTGGCGCGGTTGGGAGGCGGCACGGTGCGAATTCTGCCGGGAACCTATCGCCTGCGGAATGCGATTCATCTGGCGTCACGGGTGCGGCTGGAGGGTTCCGGTGCCGAGACCGTTTTGATGAAGGAGCCGTCCGTGACGACCAAGTTGGCGGCGGACAGCGACTGGTATGACCAGGAGATCACGCTCGCTGATCCGGCGGGGTTTCGGGTTGGTGACGGGGTGTGCCTGAAGACGCAAAACAAGCACAAGACGGGGCCGGACTATTGCAAGCGGACGCTGGTGGCGCGGAGCGGGAACCGTTTCAAGCTCGACCGTCCGTTGCGGGAGAACTTCTGGCAGATGGGCGATGCGACCGTCTCGACCTTGTTTCCGCTGTTGAACTGCGAGGAGATCGCGGACGTGGTGATCGAGCATCTGGTGCTGGATGGCAACCGCGGGAGCAATCAGTTGCTGGACGGGAATCATGCCGGAGGAATCTTTGCGCAGGATTGCAGCCGGCTGACGTTTCGCGGGGTGACGGCGCGCAATTACAACGGGGACGGCATCAGTTTCCAAATCTGTCACGATGTGCGGATTGAAGATTGCCGGAGCGTGGGCAACGCGAATCTGGGGCTGCATCCGGGCTCCGGTTCTCAGCGGCCGGTCATGCGCAACAACCGGTTGGAGAACAATGACATTGGCATCTTTTTCTGCTGGGGCGTGAAGTATGGACTGGCGGAGAACAACGTTTGTGTCGGGAACCGGCTGGGGATTTCGATCGGGCACCGGGACACGGACAACTTGATCGTGGGCAACGAAATCCGACAGAGCCTCCATGCGGGGATCTTGTTTCGGAAGGAGCGAGGGAAGGGGTTTGCCGCCCATCGCAACCGGGTGGAGAAGAACCGGATCGTTGACAGCGGCGGGGAACACGGGATTGGCATTGATGTCGAGGGGGCGACGGAGGAGGTTGCGGTTGTGCGCAATGAAATCCGGGAGACGCGGGCGCCGGCGCAGAGGGTGGGCATCCGCTTGGGGGCGGAGACGTCGAACATCCGGCTGGAGGAGAACCGGTTCAGCGGGTTGGCGCGGGACGTGGAGCAACTGAAGCCGGGGAGTTGAGTCGGGACGCCGAGATGGAATTGCCGCAAAGAACGCAAAGAAACGCAAAGAGAGGAATCGGGTGGAGGGCAGGCGATGGTTTTGGGTGCGATGAGCGAGGCCGGGACAATTTTTGGGGAAGCGAACCGCCGGGCGTTTCTGGGGCGGAGCGGGTTGGGTTTGGCGGCGTTGGCGTCAATGCTGGCGGGAGGGCGGGCACAGGCGGGTGTGGTGGATGGGCGCTGGCGGGGGGTGGTGAATCCGCATCACCGGGTGGCGCGGGCGAAGCGGGTGATTTTTCTGTACATGTCGGGAGGGCCGTCGCACCTAGAAACCTTTGACCACAAGCCGGAGCTGGCGCGTTTGCACGGACAGGCCATGCCGGCGTCGTTCACGGCGGGGCAGCCGATCGCCCAGTTGCAGGGGAGCAAGCTGACGTGTCTCGGGCCGCAGTTTGGATTCCGGCGGTGCGGGCAGTCCGGGCAGGAGATTTCGGAATTGTTTCCACATCTGGCGGGGGTGGCGGATGAGTTGGCGATTGTGCGTTCGATGCACACGGACGCGATCAACCACGATCCGGCGCACACGCTGATGAACACCGGGACAACGATCTCCGGGCGGCCGAGCATGGGAGCGTGGGTGTTGTATGGCCTGGGTAGCGAAAGCGCGGAGCTGCCGGGATTTGTGGTGTTGACCTCGACGGAGGGGCGGAATCCGCAGCCCATCTCGGCGCGCATGTGGCACAGTGGTTTTCTGCCGGGGCAATTTCAGGGCATTGAACTACGGACGAAGGGTGACCCCGTACTTTATGTGCGGCGGCCGCGTGGGGTGACGGAGGAGCGGCAGCGTGACGTGGTGTCGGCGGCGCAGGCGATCAACCGGGTGCAATCGGCGTTTGCGGAAGATCCGGAGATTGCGGCGCGCATCAGCCAGTATGAAATGGCTTTCCGCATGCAGACTTCGGTGCCGGGGCTGATGGATGTGAGCGACGAGCCGCGGCCGGTGCTGGAACAATACGGGTGCGAGCCGGGGGACGGTTCCTTTGCGTCGAACTGCCTGCTGGCGCGGCGGCTGGCCGAGCGCGGGGTGCGGTTCATCCAGCTTTATCACCGCGACTGGGATCATCACAATGACCTGGTGAAATTCATCAAGGGCAATGCGGCGTCGGTTGACCGGGCGACGGCGGCGTTGATCGGGGATTTGCGGCAGCGGGGATTGCTGGAGGATACGTTGATCATTTGGGGCGGCGAGTTCGGGCGGACGCCGAGGGCGAAGTCGAACAAGGGGGGGGCGGGGCGGGATCATCACATGAAGGGCTTTTCGATGTTTTTGTGCGGCGGCGGGGTCCGGGGCGGGATGACGTATGGCGCGACGGATGAACTGGGGTACGCGGCGGTCGAGAACCGGGTTCACGTGAACGATCTGCACGCGACGATGTTGCATTTGCTGGGGGTGGATCATGCGCGGTTGTCGGTGCGGATGCAGGGCCTGGACATGCGCCTGACGGGGGTGGCGGGGAATGTGGTGCGGGAGATTCTGGGGTGATTATACTGGCCAAAAACTGATGAACGCGCCGGTCTTGCTTGCGAGCTTCAATTATTATCCGCCGTCGAAAACGGTGATGATTGCTGGCGGTGTGCTGTTGCTGCTTTGCCAGGTCGGCATTGCCAAATGGGTCGTTGGCCGGCTGTCGGGGATGCTGATTGGGGGGGTGTTGAGCGGGTTGATCACGACGGTGGTAATCCTCCTGGGCCGCGGCGATTTGCGGGTGATGCTGGCGGCCTTTTACGGGTGCATGGGTTTGGCGGCGGGGGCCGTGTTTGGGATGATTCTGGCACGCAAGGAGGAGGAAGAGGAGGACGAGGCCGAGAATGTGGATGTGCCGACGGGCGATGGGGAGGACGAGGGCGGGGGGTGAAATATGAAGGATGAAGGATGAGGGGGAAGGATGAAGGATGAAGGATGAGGGGGAAGGATGAAGGATGAGGGGGAAGGATGAAGGATGAGGGACGAAGGATGAGGGGGGAGGATGAAGGATGAGGGAAAAGGGGGATTGGGAGCGGAGGGTGAATTATGAGGGATGAGGGATGAAGGATGAGGGGGGATTTTGGTTTTGGGTGGTTTCTCTGGTGAGGAGTTTTTGGTAGGCGGTTTGAAGGGTGCGGATGATGGGGGAGCGGCGGAGGGGGCGGCCGTCGAGGGAGGCGAGTTCGATGATGCCGAGGGTGCTGAGGGTGGCGAAGGCGCCGGCGGCGTGGGCGAGGACCCGGGGGTTGGCGGTGACTTCGCCGACAGGGATTTGGGTGGCGGCGCAGAGTTCAAACACGACGGAGCGGGTGATTCCGGCGAGTGCGCCGGCTTCGAGGGGGGGCGTGAGGACGACCCCATCGCTGATCCAGAAAAGGTTGGCGGCGGCGGTTTCAACGAGGTCGCCGTTGGTGTTGAGGAGGAGGGCTTCGTCGGCACCGGCGGCTTCGGCTTCGGCGCGGGCGAGGACGTTCGGGAGGCGATTGAGGTGTTTATGGCGAGCGAGCGGGTCGCGGGCGGGCAGGCGGATCGAGCTGGTGATCAGTTTCCAGCGGGGGCGTCGGGATGGGAGTGACGGGGGCGCGGGGTGGAGGGTGATGACGAGGCGGGGATGGTTGGCGCCGCGCGGCGAGTAGCCGCGGGTGCCGGAGCCGCGGCTGAGGGTGAGGCGGAGGATGGCTTCGGGGAGTTGATTGCGGGTGATGAGTTCGGTGACGGCAGCGCGCAGGGTGGTGGCATCGAGGGGAAGACGGAGGCCGAGGTATTTGGCGCCGGCGGTGAGACGCTGCAGGTGGTCGTCCCAGCGGAAGGGTTGGCCGCGGTGGATGAGGAGGGTTTCAAAGAGTCCGTCACCGAGGAGGAAGGCGCGGTCGGTGACGGGGATGAGGGCTTGGGCTTCGGGAACGAAACGGCCGTCGAGATAGACGATCATGGGGAAAGGCAGGCGGGCGGGATTCAGGCGAGGAGGTTGGTGATGACGCGTCCGCTGACGTCGGTGAGGCGGAAGTCGCGGCCTTGGAAGCGGTAGGTGAGGCGGGTGTGGTCGAGGCCGAAGAGGTGGAGGAGGGTGGCCTGGAGGTCGTTCACGTGGACGGGGTCGCGGGGGATGCTCCAGCCGAGTTCGTCGGTTTCGCCGAGGACCTGGCCGCCTTTGATGCCACCGCCGGCGAGCCAGAGGCTGAAGGCGAAGGGGTGATGATCGCGGCCGGTTACGGTTTTGGTTCCGCCGCGGTTTTCGCCCAGAGGAGTGCGGCCGAATTCGGAGCCCCAGACGACGAGGGTGGTGTCGAGGAGGCCGCGTTGTTTGAGGTCTTTGAGGAGGGCGGCGATGGGTTGGTCGGCCATGCCGGCGTTGTGGGCGATTTCGGGGTTGAGGTTGCTGTGCTGGTCCCAAGAGGCGTGGAAGAGGTTGACGAAGCGGACGCCGCGTTCGACGAGGCGGCGGGCGAGGAGGCAGTTGGTGGCGAAGGTGCGGTAGGTGCCGGGGCCGCCGCCGCGACCGCCGCGGTTGTCCGGGTCGGTGCGGTTGATGCCGTAGGCGTCGAGAAGGTGGCGGGGCTCGCGCGAAAGGTCCATGAGTTCGGGGGCGGAGGACTGCATGCGGAAGGCGAGTTCGTAAGCGGCGATGCGGCTGGTGATCTCGGGGTCGCGAATGGTGGCGTGGCGGTGGCGGTTGAGGTCGGCGAGGGTCTGGAGGCTGTCGGCCTGGATGGGGGTGGAGATCCCGGGAGGATTGCCGAGGTTGAGGACGGGGTCGCCCTGATTGCGGAAGAGGGTGCCGGCGAAGTTGGAGGGGAGGAAGCCGTTGGACCAGAGGGAGGTGCCGCCGCTGGTGCCGCGGCCGGCGGTGAGGACGACGTAGCCGGGGAGGTTCTGGGCGGGGCTGCCGAGGCCGTAGTTGAGCCAGGCGCCGATGGTGGGACGGCCGAACATGGGCACGCCGCACTGAAGCATGAGCTGGCCGGGATGGTGATTGAACTGGTCGGTGTGCATCGAGCGGATGAGCGCGATGTCGTCGGCGCAGGAACCGAGGTGGGGCAGGAGGTCGGAGAGTTCCATGCCGCAGCGGCCGTGTTTCTGGAATTTCCGGGGGCTGCCCATGAGGCGGACGGTATTCTTCTGGATGAAGGCGAAGCGGACGGCGGCGAGGAGGGAGTCGGGGAGTTTCTGGCCGTCCATCTGGTTGAGTTTGGGCTTGGGATCGAAGAGGTCCATCTGGCTGGGCGCGCCTTCCATGAAGATGAAAATGCAACTGCGGGCGCGGGGAGCGAAGTGGGGCGCGCGCGGAGTGGGTGCGGGAGAGCCGGCCGCGTGGGCGACGGGTGCAAGGAGACCGTCGGCGTTAAGCAGGGAGGCGAGGGCGGCCGTGCCGAGGCCGGAGGCGCCGGTGGCGAGGAAGTCGCGGCGGTTGCGGAGGATGTTTTCCTGGAATGGGTGCATGGACTGTTTATTCGCGGGTCAGGAACTCATCAAGGTTGAGCAGGACGCGGGCGACGATGACGCAGGCGGCTTGGGCGGCGTCGGCGTGGACTTTGTTGGTGCCGAGGATGCGGGCGGCGCGTTCGGGGTCGGACGAGAGGAGGGTGAATTGTGATTCGTAGAGGGCGGCGAGGCGGGAGAGTTCGGTGGCATCGGGCGGGCGGCCGAGGGCGCGTTCGAAGGCGAGGCGGATGCGATCGGGGGCGGTCGGAGCGAGCGTGTGCATGCGGATGCCGAGCGCCTGGGCGCATTCGAAGAACACGGGGTCGTTGAGGAGCGTGAGGGACTGGAGCGGAGTGTTGGAGCGATCGCGCCGGGTGCAGGGGGCGTTGGAGTCGGGGGCGTCGAAAGTGGTGAGCATGGGGTAGGGGACGGTGCGTTGGAAAAAGATGTAGAGGCCGCGGCGGTAGCGGTCGGGGCCGGTGCTGAGGGGCCAGGTGAGAGAACTGGCATAGCCAAGGGCGGGAATGTCCCGGGGCAGGGGCGGGTAAACGCTGGGCCCGCCGATGGTGGGCGCGAGGAGACCGCTGACGGCGAGGGAGGCGTCGCGGATGGATTCGGCCTCGAGGCGGAAGCGGTTTTGCCGGGCGAGGAGAGTGTTAAGGGGATCGGTGGATTCCAGTTCGGGGCGGTGATTCGAGGATTGGCGGTAGGTGGCGGAGGTGACGATAAGTTTGATGAAAGCTTTGCGGCTCCAGCCGAGACGGGGCAGTTCGGTGGCGAGCCAGTCGAGCAATTCGGGATGGGTGGGAGGTTCGCCGCGGGTGCCGAAGTCGTTCTCAGTCTTCACGAGGGGGCGGCCGAGGAGGTGTTTCCAGTAGTGGTTGGCGGTGACGCGGGTGGTGAGCGGATGGGTGGGGTCGGTGAGCCAGCGGGCGAGGTCGAGGCGGTCGGGGCGGATGGCACGGGATTTCAGCGCGGGGAGAATGGCAGGAGTGTCGGGACTGACTTCGGCGCCGGGGCGGAGGAAGTCGCCGCGAACGTGGATGTGGGTTTTGCGGGGTTTGTCTTCGCGGAGGAGGACGGCGGCGGTGGTGGTGGGAGGCTTGGGCTCGCGGGTGGCGTGGAGACGGATGGTTTCGTTGAGCTTGCGCAGGTCGAGATCGAGTTGGTCGCGGAAGTAGGTTTGCAATTGGGCGGTTTGCGCCGGGGTGCGGCGCGGGGCGGGAATCTGAACAAGCGCGGCGATGGTGTCGGGCGTGGGGTCGGCCTGCAGCGGGCGCGGGGAGGTGGTGGTGGAGAGGCGAAAGCGGGCGATGGTATGGGAGGTGCCGTGGCGTTGGTCGAGGGTGATGACAAGGCGGGTCCCGGCGGGAACGTTTAAATCGGCGCGGGTTTCGAAGACGGCGCTGTGGGAAACTTTGGTCTGGGGGAGCACGGCCCAGCCGGTGTCGAGACTGCCGTCGATGGCGCGGGCGGCGGTGTATTTTCCCTGGGCGAAATCGGAGTTGGCGTTTTGGAGGGCGACGGGCTGGCTGGGGCCGTTGCGGGGGACGAGCTTGGCGCTGAAACCGGCGAGGACGAAATTGCCGCTGGTGCTGCGGCCGACGGTTTTGGTTTTGCCGGTGTCGGGAAAGACTTCGAGGCGAAAGCCGGTGATGGCCTTGAGTTCCGTGGTGAACTCGACGGTGTAAGTGTCGGTGGCGGGGTTGGCGCCGGTGGCTTCGACGATGCGGTCGCCGCCGGCGCGAAGGGTGGTGCCGTTGGCGGACGTGAGTTTGGCGGGTTCGAGCAGGCTCCACTGGCCGTGGTGTTTGCGGACGCCTTCCTCCCAGGCGGCGAGGCGGGCCGGTTGGACGCGGGCGAGGTGGTTGGTGAGGGCCGTTTGGAGGCGGGAGTTCTCGGAGTCCCAGGCGGATTTTGCGGCCTGGTACCGGTTGAGTTCGGCGGGTTGCGGGGCGGGGAGGTCGCGTTCGGAAGCGTCGTTGAAGAAAGCGTAGAGCTGGTAGAAATCGCGCTGGCTGAAGGGATCGTATTTGTGGGCGTGGCACTCGGCGCAGGCGAGGGTGAGGCCGAGCCAGACGGAGCCAAGCGTGCCGACGCGGTCCACGATGGCGCGGCAACGGAATTCCTCCTGGTCCACGCCGCCTTCCTTGTTGGTGAGGGTCTGGCGGAGGAAGCCGGTGCCGAGCTTCTGTTCGGTGGTGGCGTTGGGGAGGAGGTCGCCGGCGAGTTGTTCGTGGGTGAACTGGTCGAAGGGTTGGTCGCGATTCAAGGAGCGGATGACCCAGTTGCGATAGACGTAGGCGTAGGGGCGGGGGGAGTCTTTTTCGTAGCCGTCGCTGTCGGCGTAGTGGGCGAGATCGAGCCAGTGACGGGCCCAGCGTTCGCCGTAGTGCGGGGATTCGAGGAGGCGCTCCACGAGATTTTCGCAGGCTTTAGCCGAGGTGTCGGCAAGGAACTGGCGGAGTTGCTCCGGGGAGGGCGGGAGGCCGGTGAGATCGAGGCAGAGCCGGCGCAGGAGCGTGTGGCGGTCGGCCTCGGGGGACGGTGTGAGGCCGGATTTTTCGAGGCGGGCGAGGATGAAATGATCGATGGGATTACGGATCCAGGCTGCATTGGAAACGGCGGGGACGGCGGGACGTCGCGGGGCGGTGAAGGACCAGTGAGCGGAGGTGCGGCGGGGTGTGCCGGCGGCGGAGTCGGGCCAGGGGGCGCCGGCATCGATCCAGGCGCGGAGGGTGCCGATTTCGTGGGCGGTCAGGGGCGTGCCTTTGCGGGGCATGCGCTTTTCGGGGGCGAGACCGGCGACGTAGTGGATCAGGCGGCTGGCGGCGCTGTTGCCGGGGAGGATGACGCGGCCGTCATCGCCGCCGACGAGGGCGTCGGGCTTGTGGTCGAGGCGCAGGCCGTGCTGTTGCGTTTCGGCACCGTGGCAGGAATAACAGCGGGCGGCGAAGAGGGGCTGGATGTCGCGGACGAAATCGACGGGGCCTTTGATGGCGGGGGGAAGGTTGGCGGGCGGGGCGGGCTTGGAGGAGGTTGCGCCGGAGGCCGTCAGCAACGAAAAGCACAGCGTCAGGATTGGGAGGATTGGTCTCACGCTTACGGCGGAGAATCTAGCCGGTGGGTGGCGGTGGGCAATGGCTAACCCTTGGGGAAGCTCGATGTTCAAAGCTCAAAGCGCAAAGCTCAAAGCTCAAAGCTCAACGAACGGTGACCGAGGTGCGGTGGGGAATGCGGGGGCGCTGTGCCGGGGAGGAAGGGGACGGGAGGAGCGCAGGACGAATTTGGGGCCGCCGCTGGCTTCAGCGGATGGCGGTCTCTTCGAGACGCCGGCGGGCGCGGCGGGTTTGGTCGATGTCGAGCGGGATGCGGGCGAGGTGTTCGAACCATGGGCGGGCGGCGGCGGTTTCTCCGGTGCGATCAAGTTCCTCGGCGCGCCGCAAGACTTCGGGAGCCGGAAGAATCCACGGCTTCTTGCGGGCGGAGTCGCGGGCCTGGCGGATTTCAGCATCGTTGAGCCAGATGCCGGTGGTGCCGGAGGCGAGGAGGTTCGTGACGTCCTGGCGGTGCTGGAGGGTCAGCGCATGGCCAATTTCGTGGGAGCTGACGCGGGGGAGCGGTTCGTCGATGCCGCCCTCGACCTTGCGGAGGGAGGCGGTGTCTTTGACGAAGATGCCGCCGGGTCCGATGTAGATCCCGTTGGGGCGGCATTGGTGGAGGTAGTAGATGTGGAACTGGTTGGAGCCGCGGGTGGCTTCGGGGCGCAGGGTGAGGAGGGCGGGTGGCTCGTTGGTCCGGGCGCGTTCGGCGTAGCCCGCCTGGCCGGCGGCTTCCTCGTGAAGCAGGGATTCGAGGTAAAAGGTGATGCCGGCCTGGGCCCAGATGCGGTTCATTTTGGGCAGGATGCGGGCGATGTCCTTTTCAGTGAGGGTGGTGGAGAGATTGGTGGCAACCCGGGCCGACAGGAGGTGGATCCGCAGCGGAACGAGGAGGAAATCATCAAAGCCAAACTGGTTCGTGGGCTCTGCGCCGCGGAGTGTGTTTGCGGAGGAAAATGCGGTGAAAAGGATGGCGAGGGTTATGCGGAGCGGCAGGGTGCGGTGCATGAGAGGGACGATACGGTGCGGCGGGGCGGGGCGGCGAACTCATTCTTCGCTACTGGACGTGGCGGCGCTGCCGGGAGGTGCAGTCCGTCGGGAGGAGCGAACGGGAACCGGAAAAGCTTTTTGTTTAACGACGGTCTGCCTCCTCGCAACTGCGGGGGCGAGAGCGTGGTCAAAATCCCTTGCGGGCGAGTTCGTCTTGCAGCGCCATCTGGAATTCTTCGATGTCCGCGGCGGATGGGCGGTAGCCTTTTTCCTTGGCGGAGAGGCCGAGGCGGCCCATCTGGTCCAGATACCAGCCGGCAGATTTGCCGTCGCTGAAGGTGACGTTGCCGCTGATCATTGCGCCGGGGCGCACGACGGTGTCCACGGTTACGGTGACGCGTCCGCCGGCGGTGGGCGGGGGTTCGACTTCGAGGGGAATGGGGGCGGGCGGAGGCGTGGCGGCAGGAGGAAGTGGGGAGGGTGACGGAGTGCCGGCGGCGGGGGTGGCGGGCTTGATGGTCGGGGCCGGGGTGGGAGCCGGCGTGGGATCCTTGGGAAGAACCTTGAGGTCATCGACGAGGAAACGGACCTCCATATAGGTGACGCGCGCCCCGAACTCCTTCTCAAGGCGGGTCTGGATTTCGGAGAGTTTCGCGCCGGCGTCGATCCATTGGATCACTTGCCTTTTCTGCTCTTCGGTCAAAGTCATGACGAGTATTCGGCGTCATGGCGCGGGGAGATTCAACAGAATTCTCAGCGGGGCATGAAACCCGGAGGTGGGCGCCGGGTGCGGCGCGGTGTGTGTGGGCGGTGCGTCCCGGAGATTGAGAGTGGGCGAGCGGGTTGACATGACGGCTGGCGGGGCGCGGGCGTCCACCATGCGCTGCTTGGTGGTCGTGAGTCGAGGGGCGGCGGGGTGAGGACACCCGCGCGCCACCGGTTTGCGGACTGGCTTCTGTGGGAGCGATGTTGTTAGGCTGCGGGCCGGATGACGCTCACCGAGCTTGGCTGGACCGATGCCCTTGCCCTTGCTTTTGCCCCGCACGCCGCGGAGGGGTTGGAGCCGGCTCGTGTGGTGTGTGAGCTGCGGCGGAAATTCTATGCGGCGCGGACGGCCGCCGACGAGGTGTTGTGCGAATGCCGGGGCGGGTTTTTTCATCAGGCGCGGCAACCGGACCAGTTCCCGGCCATCGGTGACTGGGTCGCCATCCGGCGGCGGGCCGGCGAGGCACGGGCGGACATTCATGCGGTGCTGCCGCGGCGGACGAAGTTCTCGCGCCGCGCGGCGGGGGACGAGGGCATCGAGCAGATTGTCGCGGCGAACATTGACACGGTTTTCCTGGTGAGCGGATTGGACCGGAATTTTAACACGGGACGGATTCAGCGGTTTCTGGTGGCGGCCACGGAGAGCGGCGCGACGCCGGTCATCATCCTCAACAAATCGGATGCGTGCCCGGACGCTGAGGCGGTGCGGGGGCAGGTTGCGGCGCTGGTTCCCGGGATGCCGGTGCATGTGACGAGTGCGGTGACGCGCAAGGGGATCAAGGCGCTGACCGAGACTTATGCGCGGCCCGGGCGGACGCTGGTGTTCATCGGGTCATCGGGAGTTGGGAAATCGAGTTTGATCAACTGCCTGTTGCGCGAGGAGGTGCTGCCGACGACGGAGGTGCGGGAGAAGGACAGCAAGGGGCGGCACACGACGACGCGGCGGGAATTGGTGGTCACTCCGTCGGGCGCGCTGGTAATTGACACGCCGGGCATGCGCGAATTGCAGTTGTGGGGGGTGGTGGACGGCGTGGAGGAGGCGTTTTCCGACGTGGCCGGGTTGGCGGTGGGTTGCCGTTTCACGACCTGCCGTCACGTGGATGAGCCGGGGTGCGCGGTGCGGGCGGCGATTGAGCGGGGGGAACTGACAGCGGGGCGGCTGGCGAATTACCTGAAGCTCAGGGGGGAAAAAAACGCGGCGGCGATCAGCACGGAACGGAAACCCGGCGCGCTCGCGGACAAGCCGGGGTGGAAGCGGAAACTCGACTACGGGAAGTTCCGTCCGGGGGGCCGAGAGGAAGAGGATTGAGTCCGGTCGTCGAAACTGATCGCGCGACGTGGTCTGCGGGTTCGGAGGTCGGGGAAAGGCGGGCCGGGCCGGGAGGTTCTGGGGGCGTAGGGCGACACAGTCATTGCGCCGGGGGGCTGGTTCTGTCACAAGAGCGCCCCAAATTTTTAACATGAAAAAAGAAACGAAGAAAGAACCGCGAAAAGTTCCCGACCTGGAATTGTTGAATCTGCTCAAACAGGTTTTGCCCAAGGCGACACACGATCCGAAATTGGCGAGCCAGATTTACAAGGCCATCGAGACGGAATTGAAGGCCAAGGCGCGGGCGACGGCGTTCGAGAAGTTTTGCGCCAAGGTTGCGCTGCCGGACCTGGAGCCCAAAAGCATTGCGGAAGTGCAGACGCAACTGGCGGCGTCGTTTGGCGACGGGGATGTGACCATCAAGCCCAACCGGAAGGACAAGACGCTGGCCATCGAGGTTGCGCTGCCGGATGGCAGCCAGTACCGCAGCGAGATCAAGGTGAATCCGGACGCGGTTGTCACGGAGGAGGAGGAACCGGAGATCGCGCTCAAGTTTGTGGCCTGTCCGGTGGCATTGCCGGGCGATCCGGAGTTGATATGGGTACTGGGCAAGCGCGAGAACATGACTGGCGAGGAGGCTGGCATTGCGCTGGCGAAGATTGAGGAGGAGTTCTGGGCCTCGAAGACCGGTCAGAAGCTGATCCGGGACCGGGTCGAGCGGAGCTTCCCGGAGTTCATCACGCGGGTGCCCGCCGGGATGCTCACGGAACTGGGACTCAAACGGCACTACAAGCTGCCTGAGGCGATCAAGGTGTTGCGTCCGCTCGAGGCAGCTGCAAAGGCGGCCCCGGCCAAGACGGCGGGCAAAAAGGGATGAGCCAGCGGCCAGCCAATTCACCTGGGTGGCGGCACTGCTGCGGCGTCGGATTGGTCGGCGATCCGCGGAGGGCGGCCGGCGAGGTGCGGAAATCCGGCTTTTTCCGGGGCTGAGGCCCTGTTACCGTTTCGGTTCCTGTGGATATTGCACAAGAAATTCAACGTCGGCGCACATTCGCCATCATCTCGCATCCGGATGCGGGCAAGACGACACTGACGGAAAAGCTGCTCCTGTACGGGGGCGCGGTGCAACTGGCCGGCTCGGTGACGGCGCGCAAGAATCAGCGGGCGACGACTTCGGACTGGATGGAACTGGAGAAGAAGCGCGGGATCTCGATCAGTTCGACGGTGCTGCAGTTTGATTACAACGGGTTTCGCATCAACCTGCTCGACACGCCCGGTCACAAGGATTTCTCGGAGGACACCTACCGGGTGCTGACGGCGGTGGATTCGGTGGTGATGGTGATCGACTCCGCCAAGGGCATCGAGCCGCAGACGCGGAAGCTGTTCGAGGTCTGCCGGCAGCGCGGAGTGCCGATCTTCACGTTCATGAACAAGTGCGACCGGCCGATGCGCGAGCCGCTCATGCTGCTGGATGAACTGGAGAAAGTGCTGGGCATCGGCGCGTTTCCGGTGAACTGGCCGATTGGCGCCGGGGCGGAATTTCAGGGGGTGTTTGATCGTCGCGCGCGGCAGATGCATCTGTTCGAGCGCGTGGTGGGCGGCAAGTTCCGGGCGCCGGTGGCAATCGGGGGCATCAGCGACCCGCTTATTCGCGGGCGGTTGGACGAGACGACTTATCACAAGACGGTCGAGGAGCTGGAGATGCTGGAGCTGGCGGGGGAATCCTTTGACGAAGCCGAGGTGCTGGCGGGACGGACGACGCCGGTGTTCTTCGGGAGCGGGATCAACAACTTTGGCGTCCAGTTGCTGCTCGACGGTTTCCTCGCGCACTCGCCGCCGCCGAAGGCGCGAGTGATCGCGGGAACGCCCATCGCCCCCGAAAACCCGGCGTTCTCGGGTTTCATTTTCAAGATTCAGGCCAACATGGATCCGCGGCACCGGGATCGCATTGCGTTTCTGCGCGTCTGTTCCGGCAAGTTCGAGCGCGACATGAGCGTCAGTCACTCGCGTTCGGAGAAGAAGGTGCGCCTTTCCAGTTCGCACAAACTGTTTGGCAACGAGCGGGAGACGGTGGACGAGGCTTATCCGGGCGATGTCATCGGCCTGGTCGGGCATGACGGCTTTGGCATCGGGGACACGCTGACGACGGATCCGGCGATTCTGTACAAGGAAATCCCGCGCTTTCCGCCCGAGGCGTTTGCGTATCTGCACAACCCGAACACGTCGAAGTTCAAGCAGTTCCGGCAGGGGCTGGACCAGTTGTTGCAGGAGGGGGTGATCCAGGTGCTGAACCTGCGCGATGCGTCCGCGCGCATCCCGCTGCTGGCCGCGGTCGGACCGCTGCAGTTTGAAGTGGTGCAGTTTCGCCTCGAAAGCGAGTACGGGGCGACCTCGCGGCTGGAACCGGCGTCGTGGACCGTGTGCCGCTGGTTGCCGGCGGGCATGACGGAAGCGGAGCTGGATGCGCTGTCGCTGCCCAGTGGGGCGCGACTGGCTTATGACATGGGGCAGCATCCGGTGGTGTTGTTTGCGAATGAGTGGTCGGCGAATTATTTCGGCCAGACCAATCCGAAGGCGCCGCTGACGGCGCTGCCACCGGAGATTTTGCAGCACTGAAGTTTGGCGGTCCGCGGGCGTAACCTTGGGACCGTGGGCAGCGTCCATCGGGGGACAATCATGAACATGCGATCACTGCTGCTGGCTGCCATTGTCTCCACTTCTGCCGCTGTGGGGGCGGAGAATCTTCCCAAGACCGTGATGACCGAGCGCGGCAAGTTGTTGCTGAGCGAGGATTTCGCCAAGCCGGTGGAAAAGGCCGCGCTGCCGGCGGCGGCGGCCAAGGGAGCGGCGAAGGACGCGAAGGTCCCCGCAGCGAAACCGGCGGCGCGGCCGGAGTGGACGGCGGGCTGGCGGTTGCGTCCGGGCAAGTGGGAGTTCACCGATGGCGTGATGCGGGGTTCGGAGTTGAAGGAGGACATGCACGGCGCGGTGGCGCGGTTTCCGTTCAAGTTCAAGGATGCGATCATTCAGTACGACGTGCGGCTGGACGGGTGCAAAACGACGACGTTCAGCGTGAATGACGCGAAGGAACATGTGTGCCGGGTGCTGCTGAACAAGGATGGGTTTCGCGCGCAGAAGGATGATCACGACCATACCGGGCCGGACAAGGCCAAGCCGTTCAATACGGTGGCGGAGCCGATTGCGGCGGGGGTGTGGCAGACGGTGCTCATCGAGATCAAGGGCGAGGAAATGGTGGCGACGATCAACGGGAAGAGCAGCGCGGGTGCGGATGCGTTGATCGCGACGGAGAAGGCGAATTTCGGGTTCACGGTGGCGGGCGAGAGCGCGAGCTTCCGCAATCTGCGTGTGTGGGAGGCGCTGCCGAATGCGAAGTGGGCGGAGAACAAGAAGGGGATTCAGGCGGCGAAATAGGGAGGGTGGTGGGCTGTAGGCCGGGGCGGTAGGCTTCGGGGCGGGCGGGATTTAGCGGTCGCGGGGATGGGAAGGAAGGGAGCGGAAGGAGTGGCATTCCCAACAGCGGGTTAAGCTCCCGATCGGGACCGCCACCAAAGCAGGCAGGCGAGTAGTCCGCCAACGCCCAGCATCCAAGGCCAGGCGGGAGGAGGCGCGGGGGCGGGAATAGGTAAAACTGCTTCCGGCGGGGTGCTCGGTTTGCGTCCGGCACCGGCAGCTGGATGCTCGTTCGTACGGGAGGCCGCGGCAGCACCCGCCACAATGGCAGAGTTCGGATGGTTTGTACTCGGTTGGACTTGGGGCGGATGGGCCGAAGCGGTCCCAGGCGGACGTACCGCCTGATAGCTTTTAGCCTTCAAGAATGCCTCGTTCTCGAGCCAGAACGACCGGACCTCAGCCCGCAGGGCGGCGCGATCCTTCCATGTGCTTTGCAGTTCGGCGGCCCATCGCTTCACGCCCGTGGGGAATTCGGGACAGCTTTGCACGAGCGTAAGGCAAAGCTGGGCTGCTTCCACGGTCCGCGGAAGGAGCACGATCTCATTGATGGGTTCATCCCTCATCATCGCCGGGCCAAGCCGGGCAACCACGAGGGGCTGTCGGGATGCGGGCAGCACTTGGCCGGAGGTGCCACGCGGGCCCGGGCCGAACTGACTTTTGACATAGCGGTCAATGGTCGCCTCATCCCCCAGATCGACCAGCAGAAGATCAATCCGTGGTCGCGGATAGTTCGGCTTCCCGGCATAATTAATATTCAGATCATTCAATTCGGCGATCATCTTAAGTCGCACTTCCTCATCCACTTGCGGGACACCGCGGTCGGCTGGCCGCAGATCCAGCCAGCCCTTGGTCAAAGGAAGCACTTCTCCGGGCGCGGCGTGCCCAACGGCGGCCAGCACCTGCATGACCAAAAGAATCAAGCAGAACTTGCCCGCCCGGATGGGGGCCAACCGAACCGGATGAGTGGAGCGACGAAAGATTCTGCTCATGATTGCTCAGTGTGGCCGCCGCCAGAGGAACACGGCAAGGACGATGCCCACCACCACCAACCAAGGCCACGCGGGCGGTGGCGCGGGGGAGTCCGGGGCGGTGGCGGCGCTGGTGGGTGGCAGTGGCGAGACAGGCGCGGGTTTGGTGATGGCCGCTACTGCCGGGACTGGCGGCGCGGGAGGTTTGCCGGCAATGATTGCCGGAACCCTGCTCGTGCTAACGGGTGTGGGAATGGGTAACGCGGGCGCTGCACTCGTTCGGTTCGTGGCCGATTGGGGGGGAGACGGAGTGGCCCCGGCGGTGCTGGGCGGGCGGACCGCCCGATAGTTCTTGGCCTTCAAATGTTCCTGATTCTCCTTCCAGAAGGTGCGAATCGCCTCGCGCCATGCGATGCCACTCAGCGATGAACGCATCATAGATTCGGCCCAATCTTTCGTTGTTTTTTCGAACTCCGGGCAACGTCGGACCATGTCCATGCAAATGTTCCCTGCGGCCACTGATCTGCGCGGGAATGTTAGCTCCTTCCAGTCCAGCGGTTCAGTGGGCTCGTCTATAAATAGGAATGGACCAAGAAGTTCAACCAAACCTGCTTGCCTTGAAAGATACAGCACCGACCTCAACGTGCGGATTTCCGTTGACCCAAGATAGTCCTCGACACTCTTCCTCATGGTTACCTCGTCACCCAAGTCGATGAGGAGAACGTCGAGATTGTACCCATAAGGCCTGGTTTTTCCCGCCGCACGCTTCAATTCGGACAATTCAGCTATCATCTTCAAGCGAGTTGCCTCATCCACTTGAGGTACCGATCGCTCGCCCGGCGCCGGTTCCAACCATGCCCGTGTCAATGCAAGCGGGTCGGCTCCCATCCCCCCCTGGGCCAAAAGCAACACCAAGGGAGCGAACACGGTGCAAAACAGAATCCGAGGCATACTTTGAAAGCGCTGGGTTGCTGCGACCTGATTCACCTGTTCCCAATCCCCGTGCCGAAGCCAGACCCCGGGAACTCGTAACTCCCAATTCGCGGCGAGATAGTTAGGATTAGCGGGGACTAGCGGATGGGTGTTAAATTGGAGATGCGGTTGTCGCTCGATCCAGCTATGAGGCGCGATTCGCGGGGGAGTCAATTGCGTTTCGGGTCAGGTGGGGTCTGGGGTGCGGAATCGGGTGGCGGGGGGAGTGCGCCGCTGTTGAACTCGGCGAGCGTTTTCTTCCATTGGGCTGCTGCTGACGGGTCGTTCTTTGCTTCGGCGAGTTTGACAAGGCGGGTGATGGCGCCGGCGATGGGGGAGGATTTTTGTTTGGGGATTTTAGCGGAACTGGCGACCAGTCCGGAATAACCGGAAAGGAGAAATTGCCCGGCTTCGGGGAATTTGTTTTGGGTGGTTAGCGCTGCTCCAAGCAGACTTTCGGCGTGGAAGCGCTGCCAGTCGGCCGGATGGTGCTCCTTGAGCAGGGAGATGAGCTGTCGAAACAAAGTTTCGGCGTCGGCCGGGCGGCCGCCATCTAGGTAGCCGGAGGCGAGGGCGAACATGGCTTTGATGGTTTCGGGTTGCGCTGGTCCGGGTTGGGATGTCCTGATCTGGAGGATTTCGGCGAGGAGGGAGAGGGACTTTTCGCGCTGGCCATCGGCGAGGTACGCTTGGGCGAGAGAGTTTTTGGACTTGAGGGTGTCTGCGTGGTCGGGGCCGAGTTTGGCGGAGATCTGCGCGGCGGATTCCTCGTCGAGGGCAAGGGCGTCTTTGGGGCGGCCGGCGGCGCGGTAGGTGGAAGCGAGATTGGCCATGCTTGCCCAGGTGTGCGGATGGTCGAGGCCGAGCTTGGTTTTCCTGAGTTTCAACGCTTCCTCGGCCCTCGGGATTGCCTCGTCGATGCGGCCGAGGTCGCGGTAGGCGGCGGCGAGATCGTTCATGCTGGAAAGGGTTTGAGGATGGTCGGCGCCTAATTTGGCGCTGCGGGTGCGGAGGGTTTCCTGGCGGAGTTCCAAAGCTTCGGCTTTGCGGCCGACGCTGGCGTAGGACGCAGCCAGATCGCTCATGCTGTAGAGGGTGTTCGGATGATCGGGTCCGAGGACGCTTTGCATGCGCCGGAGGATATCCTCACCGAGGGTGACAGCCTCGGAGAAGCGGCCGAGATCGCGATAACCGGTGGCGACCAGGCTCATGCTGATCAGGGTTTGCTGATGGTCGGGCCCCAGCGCGGTGGTTCTGATTTTGAGAGCTTCTTGCTGCAAGGCGAGGGCTTCGGCGAAGCGGTTCAGCGAGCGGTAGGCCAAGGCTACGTTGGCCATGCTGGTGAGGGTTTCGTGGTGGTTGAGACCGAGTTTGAGGCGTCGGAGTTTGAGGGTTTGCTCGTGCAGGGCCAAGGACTCGTCGAGCCGTCCGGCTTCGCGGTAGGTGAGGGCCAGGTTGAACATGCTCCGGAGCGTGTTGGTATGATCGGTGCCCGCGAATTTACGGTGCAGTTCGAGTGCGCGTTCCAGATGCGGGATGGCGGGTTTGGTATCACCGATGCCCTGCATCGCCCGACCGATGGCGGCGAGAACCTCGGCTTCGACCAAGGGGCGGTCGGGGAAGCGCGTTCCGACTTTTCCGGCTGCGCGGCGCAGAGCATCCCGCACGGTGAGGTCGGGTTGGGCGGCGAAACCCTTGTCGATTTGTTTCTCGGCATCGGCCAGGCGGAGGAGGTCCGCCGTGACAAAGTAGGTTACGGCACGCGAGATTTCGGACTGTTCGTCGGCGCGCAGCTTTTCCGCGATGGCCTGATCGCGATCCCGTTTGGCAGCGGTAGCGGCTTGAGCGGCGGCGATTTCAGCCTGCACGGCTCGCTGGCGCGCATCCTTTTCCTGAAGGTACATCCGGGTCGAGGTGGTGATACCGAGGAGCAGCGCCAGCACGATGGCGCTGCCGGCGGCGAAGGCGACGCGGTGGCGGCGGACGAGTTTCTGGAGGAGATAGAGGGTGCTGGGCGGGCGGGCGAGGATGGTGTCGTTGGCGAGGTAGCGGCGGATGTCCTCGGCGAAAGCGCTGGCGCTTTCGTAGCGGCGCTGGCGATCCTTTTCGAGGGCTTTCATGACGATCCAGTCGAGATCGCCCTGAAGGGAGCGGGCCAGTTGGCGGGGGTTGGTCTGGCGCTCGTTTGCGACGGTTGAGAGTTCCGCATCGACCAAGGTGCTCATGCGGGTGGAGGGGCGGTCGGGTTCGTCCTCGCGAATTCTGCGGCGCATCGCGTCAAAGCCGGCGGAGAGGAGTTCCTTCGGGTCGAAGGGGAGCTTGCCGGTGAGCAGTTCGTAGAGAAGGACGCCGAGGCTGTAGATGTCGGTGCGGGTGTCGATGTCCAGGCCGCTCATCTCGGCCTGCTCGGGACTCATGTAGGCAGGCGTGCCGATCATCTGTTCGAGGGCGGTGAACAGGGTCTTGTCGGTGAGTTGCACGGAGTTGGTGGCCTTGGCGATGCCGAAGTCGATGACCTTGGGCACGGGCACGCCGTCGTGCAGGGTGACGAGGATGTTCGAGGGCTTGATGTCGCGATGGATGATGCCGCGCTGGTGGGCGTGCTGGATGGCGGCGCAGACGCGGGTAAAGAGTTCGAGGCGTTGTGGGGTGGTGAGTTTGGCCTGGTTGCAATAGTCGGTGATGCGGATGCCGCGGACCAATTCCATGACAAAGTAGGGACGGCCGGCGGCCGTCGCGCCGACATCGAGGACCTTGGCGATGTTCGGGTGGTCCATGAGCGCGAGGGCCTGGCGCTCGGCCTCGAAGCGGGCGACGACGGACTTGGTGTCCATGCCGAGCTTGATGACCTTGAGGGCGACGCGGCGGCGGATGGGTTTCTCCTGCTCGGCCATGAACACCACGCCACAGCCGCCTTCGCCGATTTGCTGGAGGAGTTTGTAGGGGCCGATTTTGTCGCCGATGCGCTCGGCGACGGCGGCGTGATCAGCGGGGGCGGCGGTGATTGCAGTGGGGGATGGGCGCGTCTCGCGGGCTGCGGCTGGCCTGCCTTCGGCGGGATTGTCGGCGCGAGTTTGAGCGAGGGGATCGACGGGGGTCCCTTCCGGGGGCGGGGTGAAGAAGGAATCGTCGTTCGATGGATGTTGGGACATTGAGGCAAGAGGGTAGCGTTTTGGACTGGCGTTGGGGAGGGAAAAACGGGGGAGGGGAACTTTCGAACTTTCGGGGGATGGATTGGGCAGGGTGAGGGGGGACCGGATGGTGAATCGGAGGTGACGAAACTTTGGCGGGAGGGGCGCGCCGCTCCTCTGATGATTGCTTGGGAGTGCGTATGCCGTTGAGGCGGCGGGGTGTCCTCACCGCGCCGGTGGGGCGTTCGCACGGGGCGGCGGCGCGCTGGGGATAGACGCGCCCTACCAGACTGTTGGGCGAGGTTCCGACGGGCGGGCCCCCGGCGCTTGACACGCGAATTCCCCCGGCCGACTGTTGCGCCATGACCGTGGACCTCGCCAGCGACGTGGAGCTATTCCTGCAGGAGCAAATGCGCGCGGGCTTGTGCCCGGACCCTGCCGCCCTCGTCAACGATGTGCTCCGTTCCGTTCGTGAGCAGATGCGCGCCCCATTCGTCGTCACACCCGAGCTCGAGGCCTGGCTGCTGGCTTCCGCCGACCAACCCGCCGCACCGCTCGCCAAGGCTGACTTCCAGGGCATCCGCGATCGGGTTCGTGCGCGCCATACCGGCCTGCGCGCATGAACGTCCGCCGGACGGACGAGTTTGTTGCGGACATCGAACGCCAGTTTGAGTGGTATGCCCTCAATGCGGACTGGGAAGGTTGCCGACCGTTATCTGCACGCCGTGGAAGCCACCTGCCTCCTGCTGGCGAAACACCCGCTCCTCGGGCCTCGCGGTGGGTTCACCCATCCGCGGCTCGCGGCGTGGCGCTTCTTCGTCCTCCTGCGTCCGTTTCACAAGCACATCCTGTTCTATGAAGTGGTTGGAGACGACGTGATCCTGCGACGTGCGATGCACGGCAGCCGCGACCTTCCCACACGCCTGACAGAACCACCGGAACCACGCTGACCGGGCGGACAAGGCGAGGACGTTGCGCACGGGGATGGAATGGGCGCTAGTCATGCGCAGGATGCGGGGTTGGCGGTGAAACTTGGAATCCCCTTGGGATTGGCGGACAACCCGTGGGGGGAGGCGGTTAGGGGGCCGGGGGGGCGCGCTGGATGAAGACATCGACTTGCTGGCCGACGTAGAGGGGGAAGTCGGGGCGGTCGAGTTGGAAGATGATCTGGAGGACGCGGGTGTCCACGCGCTCGGCGGTGTCGCCGGTGAGGGAGCGTTTGGGGATGACGAAGGGGTCGATGCGGACGAAGCGGAGGGGGAGTTTGCGCTGGGTGTCGCCTTTGAGGAAGGCGACGGCGGGTTGGTTGGGCTGGACGAGAGGGGCGTTCTGTTCGTCCACGTCGGCGCGGATCTGGAGTTGATCCACGTCGCCGAGGATCATGAGGGGTTCGGTGGCGAGGGTGTTGGCGTATTCGCCGGGGCGGGTGTTGAGCTGAAGGATGGTGGCGTCGCGGGGGGCGCGGATGGAGAGGATGGCGAGTTCGACCTGGGCCTGCTCGACCTGGCTTTGGGCGGCGGCGATGTCGGCGCGGGTTTTGACGATGCGGGCTTGCATGGCCTGGGCGGCGAATTCGCGGCGTTTGGATTCGTCCTCGGTGGCGATGCGGTTGCGTTCGAGTTTTTGGACGCGGGCGAGCTGGTCGAGGGCGTCGGCGAGCTGGACTTCTTCCACGGTAAGAGCGGCTTTGAGGGCGGCGAGCTGGCTCTGGCTGGTGGCGAGGCGGGCTCGGGTTTCGCGGTCGTCGAGCTGGAGGAGGGGATCGCCGGCGCGGACGCGGTCGCCGATGTTGACGAAGACTTTCTGGATGAGGCCGCTTTTGGGGACGCCGAGGCGGACGTTTTCGCGGGTGGATTCAAGGATGCCGGTGGCGGCGAGGGTGTGGGGGAAGGGGGAGCGGCTGGGTTGGGCGAGGGGTTTGGGTGGCGGGGGCTGGGCGCGGAGGCGGAGGACGAGAACGGTGGCGGCGACAACGCCGGCAAGGGCGAGGTAGAGGCTTAGTTTGCGGAGGAGGAGCATGGGGGCGGTGGTTGAAGCTCAAAGCTCAAAGCTTAAAGCTCAAAGCGTGAAGATCGTGAATCGAGTGACGCAAGTTTGGGGTTGGTTTTTGAATGGTGGTTGTGAGGGGGGCACGGGGTGGGTCAGGTTTCGAGGGTGTGGTGGTAGGCTTCGTAGCTGTCGTGGACGCGTTGGACGCGGCCGTCCTCCATTTCGGTCATGCGGTCGGCGTAGCGGAAGATGCGGGTGTCGTGGGTGACAACGATGACGCTGCGGTTGGGGGCTTTGGCGACGTCGTGGAGGAGTTCCATGATTTTGGCGCCGTTTTCCTTGTCGAGGGCGGAGGTGGGTTCATCGCAGATGATGAGGCGGGGTTCGTGGACGAGGGCGCGGGCGATGGCGACGCGTTGTTGCTGGCCACCGGAGAGGCGGGCGGGGTATTCGCGGTGTTTGGACTCGAGGCCGACGAGGGTCATGGCGGCGCGGGCGCGATCCTCGGCGTTGCGGCGGGGGACTTGGTTGAGGAGGAGGGGGACGCAGATGTTTTCGACGCAGGTGAGGGTGGGGATGAGGTTGAATTGCTGGAAGATGAAGCCGATGTTTTCGCGGCGGAAGTTGGTGATCTCGGGCTTGGTCAGGGCATGGAGATGGTGTTCGAAGACGTCGATTTCGCCGGAATCGAATTCCATGGTGCCGGCGATGATGCTGAGGAGGGTGGTCTTGCCGCAGCCGGAGGGGCCGACGATGAGGAGGAGTTCGCCCATGCGGGTGTCGAAGTTGACGCCTTTGAGGGCGTGGGTGCGGGCGTCGCCGGTGCCGAAGGTCTTGGTGACGTTGCGGACGTGGACGGCGAAGGAGTTCTGGGAATTCTCGGGCACGGGGTGTCAGCCGCGGAAGACGATGGCGGGTTCGAGTTGGCGGACCTTTCGGATGCCGAGGAGGGCGGCGAATCCGCAGATGAGGAGGATGACGACGAGGGTGCCGAGGGGGATGTGGTAGGGCATGATGAAGGGGGGCTGGCCTTTTTCGAGGACGAGGAAACCGAAGAGGGCGCTGAGGCCGACGCCGATGCCGTATCCAAGGAGTCCGACGATGAGGGCCTGCAGGAGGAGCATCCGGGAGAGGAGTCCGTCGCTGGCGCCCATGGCTTTGAGGGCGCCGAGGTGGCGGAGGTTTTCGAGGACGAAGGTGTAGAAGGTCTGGCCGGCGATGGCGGTGCCGACGATGAAGCCGAGGAGGACGGTGGTGCCGAAGGACATGGGGATGCCGGTGTTGCGGAAGTACCAGCGGATGGTGGACCAGAAGAATTCGTCTTCGGTGAAGGCGCGGAGCTGGGTTTCCTTCTGGATCTGGCGGGCGGTTTGTTCAGCGGTCCAGCCGGGGGCGGGTTCGGCGAGGATGAAGCTGAGCATTTTGCGGGTCTTGGGGGCGAAGAGGAGGGCCTGGTCGTAGGTGGCGAAGATGTAGGGATAACCGAAGAAGGATTTCTCGGATTTGCAGAGGCCGACGACGCGGGCTTCCTTGTCGTTGATCTCGAAGGTGTCGCCGATGCCGATGGGTTTGGGGCGGCCGAAGCTGAGGCGTTGGACGGCGAGGTCGTCGATGAAGACGGTGTTGGGCAGGCGGAGGTCGGCGAGGTTGCCGGCGATGATCTGGGCGGGGCGGCCGACAAGGGTGGCGCTGTCGAGGCCGACGAGTTGGACGGATTTGAAGGTGCCGTCGGGGAGTTTGGCCTGCTGGACGGCCCAATAGAGGGGGACGGCCCAGGCGACGCCGGTGACGGTGCGGACGCGGCTGACGTCGGTGTCGCGGAGGGCTTTGACTTCGTTGGCCTGTTCGACTTTGGGGTCCACCACCCAGATTTGGGCGCGCATGTTGCGGAGGTTGCCGGTGGTCCAGAGCATGAGGCCGCAGAAGACGGAGGCCTGCTGGGTCATCAGGAGCGTGGCAAAGGTGAGGCCGCTGATGAGCATCAGGTATTTGCCGCGGTCGCCGAGGAGCATGCGGAGGGCAATGTGGTACATGTGTGCCGGTGGCTTGGGTGGCGCCGGAGCCAAGGGACCGCGCCGCCATCAGGGGAGGATGGTTGGCACAGGTTGGGGGAGGTGACAAATTGAAATCGGAGGGGGAGGCGGGGCCAGGTCGTCGCTTGGAGCGGTTCGGGTCGCGAACATGAAGGCGGTGGCGGCATGGAATGGGAATTGCGCGTCGGCTGCGTGCCGCCAATGAGGTTGATGAATTTTGAATCGCGTATCTGTGGGATTGCGTCGAACCGAGCGTTATCGTATTGGTCTGCCTGAATCTATGAATATCGCGAAGCCTCGGTGGTCATCGAATGTTGCGTTCACACTGATTGAATTGTTGGTGGTTATCGCCATCATTGGGATTCTAGCTAGCATGCTGTTGCCGGCTTTGGGGCGCGCCAAAGCGCAGGCGAAAGGTTCGGCGTGCCTAAACAACCATAAGCAGCTCGCACTGGCTTTCAAAATCTACGCTGATGACGAAGTGTTCTTGGTGAACTTCGGCGGTGGGAGCGTCGGAACCGGATATCTGGGGCCGGCGCCAATCACCTACATCGTCCCGAACCCAAGTTTCACCTATTGGCCCGACATCATGCGCTCCAATTACACCCAAAGTCGTCAGGTTCACAGTTGCCCCGGGTTGAAAATGGTTTCCGGCCCCGAGAATCTGGGCGTTCCGCACAACCGTGGCATTGGGATCAACTGGCCGTCAGTGGTGGGGTTCAATAACGCGCGAGTCCAATATGATCAGATCGCAAAGCCGATGGAGACGGTAATCTTTGGGGACACCGGTCTGATCGACAACAATACCGAACCGGACCCCGACAAGTGGGAAAGCAGTTCTACGACCGGTTCGCATTACTTCCTCACCCCGCCGCACCCGGCGTATCCGGGTTCGATCGTCGGTGTGAGTGTCAATCGCATTTACAACCGGCATGAGGGCCGGGCAACCACAGCGTGGGCGGACGGACACGCGGAACGGGTAAAGGCCAGTTCGTTGGGGTTTCAGGATCCGGCAACTGGAGTTGTTTACCCAGCAGGGGATATTCGCGCCAAGTGGGACATGAACTGACGCAGGCTTGAGGGGCCAAAACCCGCTCCCGTCGGGGCGAAGAGGGGCGGTTATTGGTCAACCATAATGACCCGGAGGTTTGCCTGATCGATGGCGAACTTTTTGCCAGGTGGCAAGCTCGGGAGTTGCGGGATAAACTTTGCCTTGACCAAGTCATTCAAGTCCTTGGGGAAACCGTTAATGGGTACCCAGAGTTGGAGAGCTTGGTTGAGCGCCGCAAAATCCGCCGGGGGGGAGGGAGCGGTAGCCACAATTTCCGGAGGGGCAATTGAAACGGGTGCGGGTGGCGTCAACGGGACGGCGACTGCGGGGGTGTTTACCGGCGAATTCCCTCCGGAAGCTGGGCTCGACTCTTGCTTCTTGCAAGCCACGAGGGAGATGAGTGTGAGGACCGCGAGTAGTGTATTAGTGTGCATCGGCTCAATTCCGTTTCGATCCTGTAAACGGTGGAGCAAAGCGGACGAGGAGTCAAAACAAAGCCGCGCGCTCCCCGGTGCATCCCGAAGTTGTTGGTGAAGGGCAAGGCCGGGCGAGGGGCAGAGGCAC